>JAGWYI010000328.1 GCA_018969455.1 Bacteroidota bacterium
CTATGCTATTGGTTATCCTTAATTGGGAAATAAAATTTTGAATAATTTACTGCTATCATGATAACATGTCTTTTTTTCGTCACTCCACCTTCAACAACCTTCCTGTGGAAGCACCTTTTTCTCCTTCAATGGTCATGGTATAAATTCCGCGGGGCAAATGCGCGCCGTTGAACTGTAAGTGATGCAAACCAGCGGGCAGGTCGGAAATGCGTTCTTGCCAAACGATTTTCCCATTTGTGTCATTTAAATGCAGATACACCGAACCCGCTTTCCGCGTGGCAAATTGCAACACAACTTGCTCCAGAAACGGGTTGGGAAACAAGGACAAGTTTACAATGTCTTGTCCAAATGAAGCATGCACACTGCTGGTGATGCTCGAATTGGGTGCAAGCGGCGGGTACATACCACCTGTTGTTGCCGTTCCGGCGTCGAGGTGCCGGGTGCCGCGCTGGGTGCCCCAACTGGCGCCGATGCTGGATGTATACGGCTTTTTCGATATGTCGGATACAAACACATAATCGGCTTGCGCGCGCTCGGGCGTGAGGTCGAGGATGAAGTAGCCGTGTTGTTGCAAATCGACAAATTTCACGTGCGGGTTGAGGGTTTGTACAAACGCAGGCGGTACGGCCAATCCGCCATTGGCTGAAGTGATGCTGGTGGCTACGAATTCTACCGCGGCCGAATTGGCGCCGGTGGATGCAATGTAATTTGTATACGGCAGATCATTGGCCCAGGCGGTATGTATGTCGCCGGTGAGCACCACGGCGTTGCTGATGCTGTCGTTGACAAGAAAATCGAACAAGCGCTTGCGTTGGGCGGGATAGCCGTCCCACTGGTCGGGGTTGAGGATGTTGCCGAAAGCGGTGAGTGGTGCGACCATCACCTGTTGGCCCAGGATGTTCCATTTGGCGGTGCTGGCTTTTAGTCCGCCGGTGAGCCAGTTGTATTGTTCTGCACTGATGATGGTGCGGCTGGTGTCGGTGGTGGCAGGGTCGCTTGCGGCGAGTTGTGTGTTGCGGCCTTCGAGCCGGGTATCGAGCATAAAGAGTTCGGCAAGGTCGCCGAAATCGAATTTTCTGTAAATCTGCCCTTCGGCGCTGACGTTTTCGCGGATGGGCATCCACTCTAAATAGGCTTCCTTGCCGGCGGCTTTGCGGGCTTCCCAGGGACCTTCGGTGGCGGGCTGGTGGTTTTCGGCGCCACCCGTCCAGGAATTGTTGGCGGTTTCGTGGTCGTCCCACACGGCGATCATGGGCAGTTGTTGCTGCATGAAACGCAGATCGGGGTCGAGTTTGTACAGGGAATGGCGCAAGCGGTAATCGGAGAGGGTGATGATTTCGTTGGCTGGCACGTGGTTCCGATCACTCAGGGCCGATCCGGCGGCATATTCATAAATGTAATCGCCCAGGTGCAGGGCGATGTCGACCGTATTGCGTTGGGCCATGTCGCGGTAGGCGTGGTAATAGCCGTTCTGGTAATCGGCGCAAGACATGACAGCGAAGCGCAGGTGTTCCACATGTCCTTGCGGGAGGGTGCGGGTGCGCCCGATGATAGATTTATGTCCTTGATAATCAAACTGATAGTAATACCAACTGTTGGGTTGAAGCTGGGTAGCGTCTACCTTGACGGTGTAGTCTCGGTAGGGTCCGGCGCCTGCTGTACCGCTGTTGACGATTTGGGTGAGCGCGGTATCTTTGGCGATAATCCAGTGTAGTTGCAGGGTGTCCAGTGGCACATCGAGGGTGACGCGGGTCCAGAGCAGCACGCTGGTGGGGAGTGGATCTCCGGAGGCTACGCCGTGGTAAAAGGGCGCGAGGGTACTGTCGGGCATGGAGCGCAGGTTTTGGGCCTGGGCACAAGCGCCTGAAAATAAAAGGAATATGGGTAAAAAGCGGCTGATATGCATGGGTACAGAAAGGGTATGCGCGGTGGCGAAGGATGGGCGAAGATGCCGATTTTTTAATTAAAATCCCAGGCCGCCGCGCATAAGTTTCTGTAAAGTTCTATTCCTGCATCACGAGGAGGTCTACGTTCCAGAGGCCTTCATCTCCCCATGGGTAGCAAACAACTGCAAGTTTTAATCCGGTTTTAAGTTTGTTTTCATCCAGGACATGCCAGGTTTCCGCATTCAGGCCAATCACTTTCTGTGCGTTACCGGGCTCCAGGGAATAGTCATCTGGCAGGTATTCTTTAAAGAGGCCACCCAGTTCGAGCGCCCAGTTGGCTGCATAATCGGGATCGAGTCCATCAACCAGATTGTTACAAATCCACCATTTGCCATTATCGCCCTGAAAGAGCGAGGCCGATTTGGCAACGCTGAGGGGCGCCAGGCAGCGGCGATAAGCCGGATTGGTTTCCAGGGATTTACCTTTAATGGAATGAAATTCATCGCCATGTGCGTCGATTTGTTTGCCCAAGGATCCAAAAAAGCGCGCTTGTTCTTCGAGCGGCCAGCTGGTTGGAAACGAAAGATGGGCGTACATTTTTTGATTTTCAGGCAGCTTAAACATATCCGATCCTTCCCATTCAGATCCGGGAAGGTTGGAGGCAACAACGAGTTTGTTGTCATATGCCCAGGCAATGGTGAGTACTTTTTCGTTCATGCTGAGAATCCATTGATCGGATTCTCCGGGGTAATTGGATGGGCCCAGCATTTCAAAAGCGGCGTCACGTCGAACCCTGTCGTCGGAAAACTCCAGGATGAATTCGTAAAGGGGGGCGTTCCCATCGGCGTCGAAAAAGTAGGTGATGTTGTTCAATCCGCTTTGATTGATGCTGTCTACAGCTTCAATGCGGAAGCCTCGGGAGCGGTCAATTGCCGTAATTTGCGGTTTGTTGGCCAAAACTTCTTTTTCAGAAACTCCCATGGTGATGCCGTCCATGTTGGAGGCAACGGTGTGTATCGTTTGCGACACACTGAACTGTGGCTGACCCGGCATAAAAGCCATAGCCATCCACGCGAGTGGAAAGAGCATGAAGCGCATATTAAAAGTAGATTTTGGATGAAACGTAGTACAAAATTACTACCTTGAAGGATACATACCGCATTTTATCAATATTCGTCCGCTATCTGTCATATTTAACCGTATTTTTATTTGGCATCTAATTTGTCGGTTGTATGTTTTCGAACCCTAAGCGCTGTACTTAATAAATGCTTTTCATGTTTTTAGATGTTAAAAAATGGCTGAATATAATAATTTGCCCCAAATGAAGGCAGATGTAGCACATTGCACTGTTTTGCTGAACCGGAATGGTTTGAATGATTTGCCGGTATTTACCCAAAATGCGCTCGGGCGTTTTGTTTTTATCAATGGGCCTATGGGAAATTTACTGGCACTGCCTGCGGAGGATAAAGCAACGCTGCATGGATTATCAGATTTTTGCCAGTTGAAAGATCGGGAAAGGTTGGAGGCACATTTTCAAAAGGTGTTATCTGGCATTGTAGATGTAGTTAAATGGGTTGGAATTTTCGGAGCGAATCAAAAGGCTGCGTTTATTGATATTACCAGCTTGCCGATTCAGGAAAATGGAAAGATCGTAGGGGTAACAGGGATTGTACAAGATGTTACCGGACTGGTTGAAGAAGAAAATGCACTGAGGGAAAGCAGTTTACTGCATAATCAAATACAAAAAATGGCGCATTTGGGGTATTGGACCTGGGATGTGCACATCAATAAAGTAATCTGGTCGGACGAGCTGTTCAAGATATACGGATTGGATAAGGACCGATTTAAGGCAACATTTGAAGGATATCTGGATTTATTGCATCCAGACGACCGGGAAACTACCAAACAGGTGGTATTGAATGCCCTCCAAACCGGAGAAGATGCCATTTTTGAAGAGCGTATTGTACGGCCTAATGGCGAATTGCGTTATTTGAAGTCCTGGGCCGCTGTTACCCGGGATGTAGAAGGCGTCCCGATAAAAATGTTTGGAGCTTGTTTGGATATCACAGAAGGCAAAGTGGTGCGAAAGGAACTTCAAAGGCTGGTAGATGAACTAACCAAAACCAACAATGACCTGCAACAATTTTCCTATATCACTTCACACAATTTGCGTGGACCGGTAACCAACCTGATTTCTATGACAGAACTAATTGATTTGGAGACCATTTCAGATGCGCGAAATTTGAGTTTGATTAAAGGAATTCAGGCGTCTTCCAGTCAATTAAATGAAACCTTGAATGATTTGATTAATATTTTGATTATAAAAAGCAGCCCCAACCTGCCCATGGAGGAAATTGATTTGGCGTCAGTTTGTGAACGGGTTTTGAAGTCGATTGCCTGTAAGATTGAAGCAGCGCGTGCTCAATTTCAAATTGATTTTGAAGGGGCTCCAACCCTGCGGTTTAATGTAGCGTACTTGGAGAGTATCCTGTTGAATCTTTGCTCTAATGCACTTAAATATGCCAGTCCGCATAGAGACCCTGTGGTTTTGATCAAAAGCGCCCGGCAAAACAAACAAACCATTTTAACCTTTACCGACAATGGCATAGGCATGAACATGAACAAGGTTCGGGATCGAATTTTTGGATTGCATCAGCGTTTCCACAATCATCCCGACAGCAAAGGCATTGGATTGTATTTGATACACGCCCAACTAAGCACCCTTGGCGGCTCTATTTCGGTTGATAGCCAGGAGGATATAGGTACAACATTCACCCTGGTTTTCAATTAAACTGACCATGATTCCCATTGTAATGTGCATCGATGACGATGCTATGGTGCATTTGTTATGCAATCTGATTTTTAAAGAAACCGGATTCTGTCAAGACTTGATTGTATGTGCCAACGGCGAGGAGGCACTTTCATACTTTAATCGGGAACTTGGTAAAGATATGGCGCTGCGCCAATGGCCCGATTTGATTTTTTTAGATATCAACATGCCGATTTTGGATGGTTGGGGCTTTTTGGAGGCCTATATTGAAAATTTTGCACCCAAAAGACCGCAGACCCGGGTCATGATGCTTTCCTCAACGGTAGACCCCAACGACCGTTTGCGGGCGCTCCTGTATGGGATTGTCTTAGATTTTCTGGAAAAGCCGGTTTCCAAAAAAATGGTTTCAAACCTGAAGATGCATCCGGATTTGGCGCATTTTTTTATTTAACTCAAGTTGTGACCTATTAGGAAACTTCGACAAATAAAAAGACCTCCGTTAATTTGGGTT
>JAGWYI010000329.1 GCA_018969455.1 Bacteroidota bacterium
GGTGATGCCCGGCAGTTTGAAGACAAATTCATGCCAGAGGAGAATGGGCACAAATACGCCATTGATTTGGTGCGCCAAATCAGCGACATGAACGAGGGTCGTTATTTGGATGCCAACATTGTGAACGGCGAAAAAACAGATTTTTGCATTGGGGTGGCGGGTTATCCGGAGAAACATTTTGAGGCGCCCAATTTCAATGCCGATATGTTATACACCAAGGAAAAGGTGGATGCGGGCGCCAGTTATATTGTTACGCAAATGTTTTTCGACAACAAGCATTACTTCAATTATCTGGAGGCATGCAAGGCCTTAGACATTCATGTTCCGATCGTTCCCGGATTAAAGCCCCTGACCAAGAAATACCAGTTGAGTTCCATTCCGCGCAAGTTTTTCATCAATTTTCCGGAGGATTTGGTAAAGGCCATCATGGCTGCCAAAGACGATCAGGCGGTTCGTGAAATTGGCATTGAATGGACGATTCAGCAATCGCGCGAACTTAAGGCCGCCGGGGTCCCTTGTTTGCACTACTACACCATGGGGGATGTGCTCACGAGCAAAGCCATTGCGGAGGCGGTGATATAATCATTTTAGTGAATATTTTGACTTTCATCCAATTTTACCCCGGCAACAACGTTTGTTGATTTATGCGATTCGAAAATCCCGACTTGTTGCAATTGTTGTGGGTATTGTTGTTCCAGGCCATCCTGTTGTGGATGTACTGGCGCTGGCGTACCCGCACCTTGCGTCGTTTAGGCTCGCCTGCGCTGGAAGAAAGGCTCTTAATGGGTTTTTCAGCCCCTCGTTTTTGGATAAAAAACAGTCTTTTTGCGCTGAGTCTGGCTTTAATGGTGTTTGCCTTGGCCAACCCGCAACAAGCCGTAGAAGTGGCGCCGCCCTTGCACGCCAGTTCGGATGTAATTATTGGACTCGATATTTCCAACAGCATGATGGCCGGCGACGTGTCGGGCAGTCGCCTCAAACAGGCCAAGGCATTTGCCATTGATCTCATCAAGGCCCTTGATGGAGAACGCATGGGGTTGTTGTTTTTTGCAGGTGCTGCTTTCCCTCAAACACCATTGTCGACCGATTATGAATCTATGTTGATGTTTGTGCAGGCGGCGCAGCCCAACTTTATTACCGATCAGGGGACCGACTTGAAATCGGCCATTGATTTGGGAGCACGGATGTTTACTCGCGAAGCGGGCGGCGGTAAGGCCATTATTTTAATCAGCGATGGTGAAAACCACGAGCCAGGCGCCCTGGAAACCGCAGAACAAGCCAAAACCGACAGCATTTTGCTGTTTACGGTAAGCGTCGGAACCGCAACAGGTGCACCCGTTCCGGCCGACGATGGCGCATTTCGGAAAGATTTTCAGGGACAAACCGTGCGATCGGCTGCCAACGCGCCATTTCTTACGGCCCTTGCGAAAGCAGGTGGCGGCGAAGCCTTTTCCCTGAACGACAAATCGACTGCCATTAAAGGGATCAAGACCGCCATTGCCCAATTGCAGAAAACGGTGGTCAAAGAAAAGACCCGCACCGTATATCGCACTTATTATCAATGGTTTGTGCTGCCTATATTGTTGCTATTGCTGTTTGAACAATTGTTGTGGTGGCGTAAAAAAAGAACCTGATGCCCATGTTTCGTACCTTCGGATTGATATTTATCGGCATTTTACCCGTTTGCGCGCATGGGCAATCGCACCGTGACATGCGGCAAGGCGAAACCTTTTTTGAGAAACAGGCCTTTGCAAAGGCAGAAACCGCTTACAAAAAGGCGGGCGGTCCAAGCGCATTATACAATGCAGGGGTGGCTGCTTATCGCCAGGGAAAATTTGAAGATGCGGAAACCCTGTTTAAAAATGCTGCACAAACAAACTCCGAATCCTTGGCCCGCGCCAATGCCTTGTATAACCTGGCCAATGCCCAAGTCCAATTGGGTCGCCTGGAGCCCGCCATCGAATCGTATGAAAAGTGCCTGCGCTTGTTCCCCAATGCATCCGACGCGAAAAAAAACCTTCAAATTGCCAAAAAACTGTTGAAAGAACAGCAGGAACCGCCCCCGCCGGCACACCAGCCCCCGCCACCACCACCGCCTGTGGAACGGCCGCAACACAATTACCTCGACCAGCCTGACCCGAATCGGCACAAATCAGCACAGGCCGGTCCGTATACCGAAGCAGCTGCCCGGCAGTTATTGCAAGGCAGTGTAAGCCAGCAGGAAACTGAAAATGCCCTGGATTACCGCGGTCTGGCTCCGGCCACCGGGCCATCCAAAGTAAAAAAAGACTGGTAAGCGCTTGATTAGTTTAAAACCGGCGCCTGCATATAAGTCTCGATTTCGTCCGCTTCGATCGGGATGTTTTTAAACAAGTCTATTGGGCCGTTGTCGGTGATCAGGATGTCGTTTTCAAGCCGAATACCCAATTGCTCTTCTGCAATGTAAATGCCTGGTTCACAAGTAAATACCATGCCTGCCCGGAAGGGCTCATACCGCAGGCAAACATCGTGCACATCCAGACCCAAATGGTGGCTCACGCCGTGCATAAAGTATTTTTTGTACAAAGGATGGTTGTCATCCTGCTTCTCGACCTCCGCGCGAGAAAGCAAGCCGAGGTCAATCAGTGCGCTTTCCATAATTTTACCCACTTCTTTATTGAGTTCATCGAGGGTATTGCCGGGAACCAATAAAGTTTGGGCTTCGCGCATTACTTGCAGCACCGCGTTGTACACTGCTTTTTGCCGGGGAGTAAACTGGCCGCTTACCGGAATGGAACGCGAGAGGTCTGCAGCGTAATTGGCATATTCGCTGCCAAAATCGAGCAAAAGCACGTCGCCTGCCAGGCATTGCCGATTGTTTTCGGTGTAGTGGAGCACACAGGCGCTGGGGCCGCTGGCAATGATGGGTTCATAGGCATGCCCGGTGCATCGGTTGCGGATAAATTCATGAATAATTTCTGCCTCAATTTCGTATTCCCAAACGCCGGGTTTTACAAATTCGAGCACTCGACGAAAGGCCTTTCCGGTAATGTCGATGCTGTGTTGGATCAGAGCAAGTTCCTGCGGCCCTTTTACCATTTGTAACTTTTTAAGAATCGGTGCAGCGCGGTGGCGTTGGTGTGCCGGGTATTTTTGGGCCAAATGGCGGGCATAGCGATCATCACGGCTTTCAACCGGGGTGATAAAACGGTCGTTTTCGTTGAGATTCAGGTAAATACCTTCCGCAAGCAAAATCAACTCGTGCAAAATCACCTCAGCTTCATCCAAAAACAGCACCTTTTGAATGCCGGAGGCTTCACGGGCTTCCTCTTTGGTGTATTTATGGCCTTCCCAAATGGCAATGTGCTCGTTGGTGCGTTTAATCAGGAGCAATTCCTGAAATCCTTCGCGGGGGCAATCGGGAAAAAGGACCAACATGCTTTCTTCCTGGTCTATTCCGGAAAGGTATAGAAGGCCGCTGTTTTGTTTGAACGGGTAATATTGATCGCCCGAACGGGGCATTTGATCGTTGGCGTTAAAAATGGCAATGGTATGGGGTTTCATTTCCCGCACAAAACGCTGGCGGTTGCGGAGGAACAATTCGGCGGGAATCTGCTCGTATTTCATGGTCTGGATATGGGTAAATTCAATAATGGGTACAACATGACGGAAACGTTTTCATTTCCCGCCCAAAGAAGCTGACTTTTGATTAAAAATACAAAACCTGTCCGTTAAAATCGCCCAAATGGAGAAAAGTAGGCTAAATGGTGCATTACAGCATTAAAAAAGATTTTTGGGCATGCCGCTAAGACACCCATGAAAAACACTATTTTTGGCCCGACTTCAGGGAAGAACCCTGCTTTCTTGCCTACATTTTGCATTTTTAAACGTTTTAACCAATTTAGCTACATCATGAATTTTCCTGCAGATTGCAAATATACCGAAGACCACGAATGGGTTCGTTTAATTGAGGGCAACACCGCTTATGTGGGCATCACCGATTTTGCGCAAAGCGAATTGGGCGAATTAGTTTACCTGGAAGTAGAAACTGTTGGTAAAACGGTGGATCAACATGCCATATTTGGTACTGCAGAGGCAGTAAAAACAACTTCTGATTTGTTTATGCCTGTTACAGGTAAAGTTCTTGAATTCAACACGGCCCTTACAGACGATCCCTCGCTGATCAATTCAGATGCATATGGCGCAGGCTGGATCATCAAAATTGAAGTGGCTAATCCGGCTGATCTGGATGGTTTGTTGGATGCTGCGGCTTACCAGGCGCATGTGGGCCAATAAATAATTGAGGCCAACAACGGGGGGCTTTCATCCTATAAAGGGGGTTCGGTATTCGGGCGCCCTTTATAGGTTTAGCGCTTTCGTACCTGCTATTTGTCTTATATTGTTAAAAATCAGGGTTTAACATGATTAGGAATGCGGCTATTCAGGCAGCATTGAATACGGATCATGTAGTTTTAAATTTGAACGTTTTCCCAACTACCGTGTAAGCAGTTTATCTTCCATGTTTAAATAAACTGCACATGAAAAACAACGTCTCTTATCGCTTCCTCTGTATTGCAGCGATATGCTTGCCCAGCCTCCTTCCGGGCTTTCCTTTACGCGTCCTCCATGCCCAAACATCCACCAACAGTACCACATCCGCTTATGAAACCCGCCTGGATGCAGCAGCCCGTGCCGGAGACGCGGCCCTTTGCACTTCCATTTGTGAAGCATGGTATGCCAGCGGCCAATTTGTTCCCGGGATCCTCAACTGGAATTACAACGCACTCATGTCCGTGGATCCCGGTGCGATCATCATTACCCAAAATGAATACGATACCTACCCGGCGCTGTTGCTTCAAAATGCCATGCATGTGCGCAAAGATGTGCTCATTCTGCATCATTTGTGGTTGCAGGAGCCCAAAGTGCAACAATTACTCAATGATCGCCTCCACGTAAAACCCGATTTAGCCGCCTGGGATAAAAGCAATGTGTCCCAATTGCTGCAATTTGCGCAAAATACGATGCAGGTGGCAGCCCCGCTTTATTTTAGCGTCCTGGTCGATCAAAAGGACCTGGCGCCCGCGCAACACAATTTATACATCACCGGATTGGCCATTAAATACAACCCAAAGCCGTTTGATAATGTAGCCGTTTTGCGCGATAACTATGAAAACAATTTTCG
>JAGWYI010000330.1 GCA_018969455.1 Bacteroidota bacterium
ATTCCCGTTTGTAAAACACGAATCCATTCTTTCTATACAGCTCGTGGCAGTCGCTTAGGCTGGGCAACTCACCCAGGTTGGTGACTTTGGCTACAAAGTAAACCGGTCTGTCGGGTTTTCCGTGCGCCATTATCTCGTATTCATCTTGCTTGACATCACCCAGGATGGGCCTTTTGCAAGTATAAAACAAATGCGCATAACTCTTAAACCCAATCGGACGAACGAAACAATCCTCCCCGCATTTGCTTTCATAAAATTCTATGGCCGCCAGTTGCGAATAGGCCTCTATGTTGGGTACGAGCAACAATAAGGTGCTTGCGGTAAAAATAGCCCCGCCCGAAAATAATACCTGCGCACTTACCCAGGGCAGCCGCTTTATCCAGGCATAAATGCCCACTAATACGCTGAATATTAATAGAATACCCGAAAACCCATGATACCAGTTCCACGCTACCACTGCATCCAGATTGCCCAGGGCAAAACGGTCTTTTTGAAACAGGGGTTTTAACTGTTCAATGTGCGTACCCAACCAAGGGGTTGAGGCAACTGCAATTCCAAGTGCGAGCCCCAAAATGGGAAGCAGGATCAAAGGCAAACGAGGCAGGTAGTCCCAATGAAATCCTCGCCATATAACAACGGCGCCCAGGTACGTAATCGGGAAATAGGCAAGCGAGGAATAATGCACAATTTTGGTCTGAACAATGGAAAACAAGATCAAAACAACCCAAAATAGAAGTTGCATCCAGGTGCCAAAATCCGACCGCTTGCAACAATCAAGGGTTGAAGTCTCCAACAGCTCTTCCTCAGGTTGCCGATCTCCCCACAAATTGTGTAAGGCAAAAACGGAAACCGGAAAACAACCCACCAGTAAAACCAAAAAATGATAGCCCCAAAAACCGCCATGACCACTGTCTTTGGTCATAAACAAGCGTATTTGATATTGGACAAATTCATGGATAAACCAAGGACCATGCAAGGCAAGTTCCAAGCCAAACCAAATGGCCGGCGCTGCCAGGGTCGCCAAACCAAATAATAGGAGGTGGGTCAGGTAGCCGCGCGCCTTGAACTTATAGCGCGCCCAATAAATGATCAAAACCAAAAAAGCAATCAAAATCGCTGTCGGACCCTTGGTCAACACGGCAAGGCCAAGCGATAACCCACCAAATATTAAATGACGATGCCTTACCCACCAGGATGTATCGCTGCTTTTTGTAAAAAACTGCCACCTGAATTCTATGAATCCATATAAGGCTGTAAAAATAAACAAATTAAACCATGGATCAATAATGCCGCTTCTGAAATATACATGGGGCAATACACTGCCTATCCAGGCCAACACCCACAACCATCCAAACATGCGGTCGTGCAAGCGCCTACCAAGGTGATACACCAGCATCAAAGTAAAAATACCACAAATGGCATTGGGAAAGCGCGCCGCAAATTCATTGATGCCAAATATTTCCATGCTGCATGCTTGAAACCACAAAAACAATGGCGGTTTTTCCCAAAAAGGCTCAAAATCAATTTGAGGTCGGAACCAGTTCCCGCTTAAAACCATCTCTCGGGCACACTCGGCAAAATTGATCTCATCCCAATCGAATAAGTGCACCATGCCTAACATGGGAAGGAACAAAGTGGCGCCCAGGAGAAAAACCAAAAACTGGTCTTGCAGTTTCGTATGTCCCAATTGTTGATTCAAAACAGAAATATTCGGTAGTTAAAGTGGGTGACCATGATTTTGCACAGAAACGAAATGGAAATGCCTGCCTATTCTGATGCAGTAAATTTTAATGCAGGGCAGAAACCAGTTATTTAGGAAGCATTTAAAGAAACCATCGCAAAACAGCTAATTCTATGTGTTAAAATTGCTGCCCGTTATCCGTTTGGAGTCCAAAACAATTTCTTAACACTCCAAGTGCGAAATTGGTTGCGCAAAAATACAACTTATCCCGGCACGCGTTCAGGATTGGATTTCGTTTAAAGCCGATCCTACACTGTTGATGGCCAGGATGGTTCCGCAAATGATTGCAGCAGCAGGCATTGTAACCCACCAAGCCCGAAAGCCCAAGGAACCTTGCGCCAAAAAACGACCCCAGGACGCACCCCCTTCCAATTGGGTGTCAAGCCCCAAAAAACTTAAGGAAACTTCCAGCAAAATCGCCGACCCCATTCCGAGGGCGCAGGCGGTCCAGGCCGATTGCAGGGCATTGGGCAGGCCATGACGCCACAATACCCGAAGTTCTGACATACCCATGCCACGGGCAGCATGGATGTAATCGAGCGCGCGTACCTTTAACAAGGAGGAACGCACATAAAAAGCAATGCCTGGCCAACTGAACAAACCAATGATTACCAGCAAGATCCAATATATAAATGGCGATCGAATGATGGCAATACAGGTGAGCAGGAGGATCAACTTTGGAATTGCATGGGTGATTTCGGCCGCCCGCATGATGATTAGATCGGCTGGTATGACCCATTTTTTCGTCTTGGGCAAAATCAAAGATATTAAGCGCCCAAATGCCCAAAACAAGGCTGACAGGACTCCAAAGAACAAGATGCTGTATAACCATTCTTTTCCTGTGGCATCATGCTGCAAAACCGGAATTCGGAGGATAAATGCCCACAATATACCAATCAAAATTCCCATACCTCCGGCAATGCAGCGAATTGGCTCAACTTCCAAACCATCATCTCCGTAAAAACCGGCCAACGAACCCAATAAAAGTCCCAACAAAAATGCGACCCCCATGGCGGTGAGTGCTGTTTGGATGGCTACCCGGGCGCCGGCAACCAAACCTGCCGCTACATCCCTGCCGTAATCATCGGTACCCAACCAGTGACAATATGTATGACCGCCCATGCGGAGTACAGAACCAGGAGGTTTTGACAAATTGGTGCTGTCTTTTTCCTGCGCCGAAAAAGGAATTAGTACCAAGATTGGTTTTGAAGTCGATGGATTTCTTTTAAAACTGCCGTTACTGATCACATCCCGTGCAAGCGCGAGCACGATCAGAAACATCAAAAAAGCCCTGGAATGCCAGGGGATTCTCCGGAACAGATTCATGCGACGATACCAGTTTGAAAGGGTAAAGTTACCAGAAAACGTTTTTTTAATTCCACAATTGTACGCTCATTTCGGGCAAACCCCAAAATGTATCCACCTCCGCCAGCCCCGCATATCTTTAAATGATACGCATTTTGCGTCAAACTTTCCGACCACATATTGCGCAGGGTATCAGGAATCATGGGGGAAAGACACCTGAATTGCACTTCCGATAGGGCACGCAAGCCACGCCAGAATCGGGTTGCATCCTGCTCAACCCAAGCATCAAGGGTGTCCATATGGGCCGGCAATAATTCTGATTTTAACTGACTGTCAAATGCGGCAGTTTGTTGCTGTGTCAGAAACCATTGCACTAAAGGCGCCGTTTGCCTGGGCAAGTGACTGTCAATCAAAAACACTTGCGGTCCGTTTTCCCACGGTTTTTCTTCAAAAATCCGAATCTGATCTGCTTGCTCAACCCAAATTGGTTGATTCAAATAACTGGTAAGAGGATCGAGTCCCGAACTATTGCCATGAAAATAATGCTCCATCTGGGCAAATATTTGCTTTAATTGTGCCAAATCTGTGCTTTTTTCCGCTGAATAACGATCATATACACCAGCGCACAATGCCCCCGAACTCCCCATACCATATCCTTGTGGAATCGCCGACTTCAATCGCCAGCCATCTGCTACCTCTGCCTGAAATTGGACAGTAGCACTTGCTCCCAAAATGGATTCCAACATCGGATATCTGGAAAATTCATATAAGGCGCCTACTGGTAAGGTGGGGTCGTTTACCCAGGAAGCCGCGTAGGCCCGCGCAGGTACCGCCAGTGCTGGCGCACCCAAAAGCAAAACATACTCGCCAAACAACAACAATTTGCCGGGGTAAGAGAATGATTCAATTTTTTTTTCAAACATATTTTACTCAGTCAAAACTTTCTTTTCATTTTAATGTTTATCAGCAATGAAAATCCCGAAAAAAAGAAGGCCGATATTCAGAATCAATCCGAACAAGCAGTTTTTTCATAAAAATCGTGGATTCCTTCCTCCTGCAAGTTTTAAGGCAAAGAAACAATATTTACCTTCGCCCAGTTTTTTAAAGCCAAACATTTACAATTGGATACCCACCACATGCGCAATTTTCCTCATCCTGATCAATTTGTTCGACGTCATATCGGACCCAGTGAATCCGATACGCAAGCCATGTTGCACACCCTTCAAGTCGATTCGCTGGAAACCCTCATCAACCAGACCGTTCCCGATTCCATTCGGTTGAAAAAAGACCTTGAGTTGCCTGAAGCCCAGGGGGAATACGAATATTTGCAAAATTTGGAAAAGATTGCCAATCAAAACCGGGTTTTGCGCAGCATGATGGGTATGGGCTATTACGGCACCATTACACCCAGTGTGATTCTTCGCAACGTTTTTCATAACCCAGGTTGGTACACACAATATACACCATATCAGGCAGAAATTGCTCAAGGGCGCTTGGAAAGTTTGTTGAATTTTCAAACCCTGGTATCCGATTTGTGTGGATTGCCCATCGCCAATGCCAGTCTGCTGGATGAAGGTACTGCTGCGGCCGAAGCAATGCACATGTTTTATGCCGAAAAAAACAAGCGGGCAGAATCTGGACAGGAAGCCCGCGTTTTTTTGGTTTCTGATCAGGTTTTTCCACAAACCCTCGATGTTTTGAAGTCGCGGGCAATCCCGCAAGGAATTGAGTTGCAAGTAGGCGATTGGAAGTCGTTTGATCTTTCGTCTAATGTATTTGGCGTTTTGCTTCAGTACCCCGGAAAAGAGGGTGTGGTAGCAGACTATCGTGCATTTGCCGAGCAAGCCAAAGCAAAAGGAATATTCCTGGGTGTTGCGACCGACTTGATGAGTTTGGCTTTGCTTACGCCTCCGGGAGAATGGGGCGCCGATTGTGTGATGGGTAACGCACAACGTTTGGGTGTTCCGATGGGTTTTGGCGGCCCGCACGCTGCTTTTTTTGCCTGTGCAGATGCTTTCAAACGAATCATTCCCGGAAGAATTATCGGCGTTTCGGTAGATCATCACGGGAAAAGAGCCTTGCGTATGGCGCTCCAAACACGTGAACAACAC
>JAGWYI010000331.1 GCA_018969455.1 Bacteroidota bacterium
AAAAAAAGCGCCTGAAACATCCCATTGCTTCAGGCGCTTTCTGTTATTTATATGCCTATTTTTCGTCGTAAGCCTCAAAACTGTTGGCTATTTCTTCTGCCTGCTTTTCCATTCCATTGGCGTATATGATCACAACCAGCAAGTTGGTACTGCTTTCTGTGTCGAGCAGCGCCATAACCAAGGCATTTACGCCTTCCTTTTTGCCTACAATATAAGAACCTACAAAATCGTCTACCTCTGCCTTGGCCGCCTTGGTGATGACATCGTAATTCAATTCTTTTGCCATGGCGGTCACCGCTTCCGAAAGGTGGTCTTCCGTGATGTTTTCGTCCTGTACCGGAATGATGCTCAACGCAATTTTGTCGTTTTCTGCCGAAAACTCTTCTGCATTGTTGGTAGTGATTTTAAAACTGGAGGGCGCCTGAAATGCAACACCATGGGTATCCCAATGCCAATCAACCATTTGGGCATGTACCGGAAGGGTGAAGGCTGCAAGCATCAAAAGCAGGAAAAATTGTTTTTTTAACATGGCAAACAAGTGCGTTTTGCCGCTCATAGCAAGGTTGAATACCCTGAATACGCGCGACGTGTGGAACAATGCCCCAAATGTACTGGCCCTGTCCGGAAAAGCAATACTGGATTTGCCTAACATTTGGTTAATTTTAAAAATTTACCGTTTTCTTGGTAAAGGCCACCTTATTCTCGTAGAAACCGCCGAATGCTCATGGTTTGTGCGTTTTTCCAAACAAGATGATACCAACCTGATGGCAAATCTTTTAAATCCAAATGAAACTGATTCATGCCTTTTTGCAAACCCTGGGTATATTGGGCTACCCGTGCGCCACTGGCATTCACCACTTCAAATATGCCGCTATCCGATTGATTTTCAGGCAAAACCACTTGTAAAATCCGCTGACAAGGGTTGGGGTACAGGTACCAGCCTTCATCATTCACGTTGGAACCGGAAACCGCACTTAAGAGTTTGGGCTTCAGGGCAAGTTGTAAATACTTTTGCGAACCCGCCAGAAGCTGAAAAAGCGGTGTACGTGTATTCGTCAGCAAACCCAGACCCGGAACCAGGGTGGTATCGTTGTTAACTACCTGTACAAAATATTGATTTTCAGACAATTTGTCGAATAAAAACAGACCTTGTGCGCCGCTCGGGATGTTGCGTACCAAGCTTGAGTCTGATTTAAACAATTGTAACGTTAGTCCCTCCAGGCCGGGTTCGTTGAAGTCGGGAAAGCCGTTGTTGTTTTCGTCCAACCAGATCAGCCCTTGAATGGCTGCACGTTTGGGGGCAAAACCGGCCTTAAGCCCGATAAATCCGCCGGGCTGAAACGTGTACAAATTGGAAAAGCCGCCTGCATTCAAACCGCTGGTGTTTTCATAATCTGCGATGGCGGCTGGTAAAACAAAGCGGAGATGGTATTTTCCTCCCGGGGGCGGCACCGAAAACTGGTAACTTCCGTTGGCGGCCGTTTGCCGGGCATTCACCAGGTTTCCACTCGAATCCTGCAACAACACCGTCACATTTTCCAAAGGTGTTTCACCCGCATCCTCCAAACCATTGTAATTCAGGTCTTTCCATGCCTTACCTTGTACAATTGCGGCCTGATAGGGCAAGGGTGGAAACAATTGTTGTTGCGGAATGGGGCTTTTGGGTATCCGGTTGCTGCTCCAATATAATTTCACCACGGCATCACCGCCCAGCTCAAAAAATTCCAACCGAATTTTATGCTTTTTCCCGGCATCCAGATAAGCAGAAGCCGTCCACTCTGTCGCCGATTGCGGAATCCATTTGTCAATCAACAAGTTATCATCTACCCAAAGCCGCACTCCGTCGTCGCTGATGGTATGCAGGGTCAGTTCTTCATTAAATAAGGGCAATAAAAATCCCTCCCAACGAATTGCATAATTGTCGGCTGGCAAAACCGGCGCCGGGGCGCCGGGGCCCCAGTCAAAATTGACGGTCGGATCAATTCGGGTGAGTACCGGCGTACCCGAAAAATCAAAATCGTCGTCGTCGTAATAACTGCCTAAAAGACCGGTTCCAAAACTCAATGCAACGGCCTGATACACAAGCGCTAATTTCAAATCAGATGCCGGCATTTTGAAATTTCGGCTCAAGCTGGTATTCCCGTCAGACCAACGCACGAAGGTGTAGATTGAGTCGCCGTGTATAAAACTGGCCGGAACCACGGCATTGCGGTTGATTCCGGCCACTGCCAGCATGGAAAGGGGCAAGGGCAATGTGCTGCCATCGAGGTTTATGGCCTGACCGGCAGGACCGTCAATGCTTAGCTGATGTTTTTCCGGAAAAATTTCCCGGTAAATGGTTTTGCTCAACCCCCCGCTGTCGGTTGCCGTGAGGTAAATGCGGAACCAGACATCCGGATCAGTTTCATAATTTTCCGGAACAATCCAGTTGCCATTGCTGAGGTTGTTTTGCGGGCCCAAAACCGGGTGGGTATGCATGTCGTGGTGAAAATTGACCCTCCAAACTAATTTCTCGGCGCCCAGCAAGCCTTCTTCCTGATCCAGTGCGCGCCCGCTAAAGAAAATGGTATCGCCTCCATGCCATAAGGCGTTTTGATCGGGCAAATCGATTATCGGTTGTGGGCGTTGATTGGATGTAACCGTCAGGCGGGCGGCGGCGCTGGTGTCGGCGCCCAGTCCGTTCTCGGCAATGCAGCGAAAATAAGCGCCATCATCTGCCAAGTTTACAGGCGGCAGTACCAATACGCTCGAATCAGAATTTGGCACATCCAATCCATCCTTTTGCCAACGAAAATGCATGGGTTGGTTGCCATAAATTTGCACCTGAAAAGTGGGCGTTTCACTTACAGAGGCCAAAACGGGTTTGGGATCTCCTGTAAAAAAAGGTTCTCCCGTCCCGATATAAAAAACTTGTACAAGGGCTCCATTGTCGGTGGAAGTGTTGTCTACATCCGAGCCGCCGCCCAGGCCTGCGCGTGCGAGGTAAAAAAAATCGCCATTGGGGGCAAAAAAGAACTTGAGGGGCCGGTTGATGCCGGTAATAAAGGTACCCGTTTCCTGGCCGGTATTCGGATCAATGGCTTTTATGTACCCTTTGCAATAATCGCTGAAGAAGAATTTGCCGGAAAATTGGGGCGGGTAGTTCGGGAAATCGCTGCGGCTAAAGGCGGCGCCCAGCACCGAACAACCCTCGGCATGGGAGTAGGCATGTTTGGGCTCCTCATAATTGTCGGGTGGCGTTTGTCCGGCCAGAGGGCCTTCCACAATCGGCCAACCGTAGTTTTTACCCGATTTTACCTCATTTACTTCTTCCCAACTGGCATTCCCGACATCGCTGAGGAAAATGCGGCCACTCCCGGCATCCATAGACATGGAAAAAGGATTTCGGAAGCCCAATGCATAAATGGCGCGGTATTTATCGTTTGTCTGATTGTAAAAGGGATTGTCGCTCGGGATGCTTCCGTCGTCGTTGAGACGAAGCACTTTCCCTGCTGTGCTTTGCAAACTTTGGGCGCCTTGTGCATTCCCCCCGTCTCCGGCGGTAATGTACAATTTTCCATCTGGTCCGAAAACCATGGCGCCGCCATTATGGATGGTGGCACTCAAAGGATCCAGATCCAGGAGGGTTGATTCGGTGCCGGGAATGGCACTGTGTTCACCCGCCTGTACGCGCACCACCCGGTTGTGGTTTTCGCCCGGCACCGTATAATAAAGGTACACCCAGGGTTGGTTGGCAAAATCGGGGTGTAAGGCGATGCCACTGAGCCCACGTTCGTTGTAATTGTCCACTTTTATGGTGTAAAACGGGTCGGCATGCAAACCTTCATCTGAATGGTAAATCAGCACTCGACCGTCTTTTTGCGTTATAAAAATGCGGCCATCGGGTGCGAGGCACATGTCGGTTGGGTTCAATTGTTGGGCGCGTACGATTTCGGCAAAACCGGGCGGTAAAACAGCGGCCTTGGTAAATTGGGGGAGGCAGCACAACAAAAACAGGATAAGGGCAGGGTAGCGCATCGTTTATTTCAAATTTGGGCCAAACCGGTGTGTTTAGCAATACATGGTTTAGCAAAGACATTTATTCACCTTTGACGCAGGAAATATAAGACACCCAATGCAGTGCCGGCTTGAGTTTTTATACTTTTGTGCACATCCGACATTTTTTAAGCATCCTATGCAGCGATATTTGATTGTTTTTCTGCTCTTTATGTGCTTTTTACCAGGCCTTTTTGCCATTGGCGATTACAAACCCGGCGACACGCTGTACGTTTGGTCTTATTCCGGACTCATTTTACGCAACCGGCCCAACCTGAATGCTGCGCGCATCAAAAACGTGCCTTATGGTACGTTTCTGGTAGCACTCAATTACAATGGCAGTAAAAACACCGAGGTTGATCTGATTTCCGCCTTTTCCAAAGACAACAAGCAGTTGCCCTCGGTGGTAATCAAAGGCGACTTTGCCCG
The DNA here is from genome assembly GCA_018969455.1 of Bacteroidota bacterium. Classification (GTDB taxonomy): domain Bacteria; phylum Bacteroidota; class Bacteroidia; order Chitinophagales; family Saprospiraceae; genus M3007. The sequence goes on from JAGWYI010000331.1 coordinate 4,465, forward strand.
GGTGGTATTTCAGGGCGATACCGGCTATGTGTACGATGGTTATCTGTCGCGCATGCCGGCCTTGAAACAAAGCAAGATCAACACCAACAAACAACCGGTTTTTGAAGCCTTTGAAACTTACGCCAACCGGAGTTTTGGCTTGTTGAAAGACCAAAAAAGCAGCCCCAAAGCGGAGTATGGAAAACCTTTTACCCGGAAACGCATCTACGCAAATGGCATCACGGTAGACGAATACTCAGAAAAAGGCGGCGAAACCCGCCTGATTTTACCAGATGTTTCCCTAGAAGAATGCCTGATGTTGTTCAAATATCTTACAGGATGTACCTGGGACTTACCCGAAAAGGCAAGAAAAACGGAAGATTCCTGGACCATGAACAAGGTTTCGGATTATGAATATCATTTTAGTCAGGGCAATGGGGATTATACGGTGCGTTACATTCCCGAAATGAAAGTGTCTTTCTTTACACTGTATTTCGAAGAGTAAACCCTTTTGCTTTTTCTGCCCTACATATCAAAAAATGAAAGTCTGGATGTACCTTCGCCGTTACTATTCACCCGCACTGCTCTTAGAAACTGTTTTAAAACCTCCGAAATGCTGAAAGGCAAATCTTTTAACGCCATGCTGCATTTATTTTTTCGGCAATAGGACATGGCTATTCCCTCAAAAATAAGCCTTGCCTG
>JAGWYI010000332.1 GCA_018969455.1 Bacteroidota bacterium
CAATAAAAAGGCTATGCAAATGGCCGACTTCCCTTTTGTTGGGCATACCGAATACATCTCCAATGCATTTGGCGGCAAAAATGCCCTGATGCTCATGGTTTCTGATTCTTTACGCATCGGGCTGGTTACCAACCATTTGCCTTTAAAAAATGTGGCAGAATCCATTACCCGGGAAAAGGTGCTGAAAAAAATTCTGGTAATGTCGGAAACGCTCAAAATTGATTTTAATCTGGAACGTCCTACCATCGCGGTGCTGGGATTAAATCCGCATGCAGGCGACGAAGGGGCGATCGGTCAGGAAGAGCTGGAATACATTCGGCCCGCCATCGAGGACGCTAAAGCCAAAGGAGTTATGGCATTTGGGCCTTTCCCGGCCGACGGTTTTTTCGGATCGGGTCAATACCATAAATTTGACGGGATTCTGGCTATGTACCACGATCAGGGGCTGGCGCCGTTCAAAGCGCTCTCTTTCGGCGCCGGGGTGAATTATACAGCGGGATTGTCTATTGTGCGTACATCACCCGATCATGGCACCGCTTACGATATTGCAGGGAAAGGCGAAGCCGACGAACGCTCTTTCATCCAGGCCCTCTATTTGAGTGTGGAAGTTGTACGGAATCGGAATGAATACCTGGAAATGCATGCCAATTCACTGGAACGCCGAAAACAAAAAGCACTTGAAAGCGAAACCGGAGAAGATGAAATTCTGGAAGAAGTAATTCCGGAAGATTAGTCAACGGCGCCTCAAAATTCAATTATACCTCTTGCAGGGCGCTTTTAGGTATGGCCTTCGGTATAAATAATTGAAAATCAATATTTTGTGAAAGCGAATGCGCCCTTCCAGGTGGCATTCCAAAACATATCCTGATCAACCAATTGCTGCGCATGACTCCTTGCCGCATCCTGAACAACTTTGCTTACTCAATACATCCAATTCTATGAATACCATCCTTGGCATCGACGTTGGCGCTTCCGGCATTAAAGGCGCACTGGTTGATCTTGAAAACGGAAAATTATTTGGTGAACGCTTCCGGGTACCCACCCCGCAACCTTCCACTCCTGCCGCTATGGCCACCGCTTTTGCAGAAATAACCGATTACTTCGACTATAAAGGCGTGGTAGGCTGCGGATTTCCAGCGCTTGTAAAAAATGGGATTGCTCATTCGGCTGCCAACATTGATAAAAGTTGGATTGGCGTAAATGTAGAGCAGGTTTTCGGTGATGCCACCGGCGATCGCGTATGTGTCACCAACGATGCCGATGCAGCAGGAATGGCAGAGATGCGCTATGGAAAAGGAAAAGGAGAAACCGGGCTGGTTATCCTGATAACCATTGGAACCGGGCTGGGTACTGCCATTTTTTACAAAGGACTTATGATTCCCAATACTGAATTGGGCCATTTGAAATGGAACAACGGGAAATCGGTTGAATTGTATTGCTCTTCAGGCGCACGTGAGCGCCTGAAAATTAGCCGAAAGGAATGGGCCGACCGTTTTAATGAATACCTTCAACACCTCGAATTGCTTTTTTCACCCGATTTGTTCATCCTGGGCGGCGGGGAAAGCAAGTTTTTTGAAAACTACAAAGAACAATTGCACGTAAAAGCGCGGGTCGAGCCCGCCCAGCTGCTTAACAACGCCGGAATCATCGGCGCTGCCGCCTACGCTGCCGAAATGTAATTAGGTGTAGGCTTATTGCCTTTCCGGGATTCGTACGCCCTAATTTCTGCCCAATTTAATCCTGGTCGGAAACAATCAAGTCGCGAGGGGTATTGGCCGCTGCCGCTCGCTTGCGTTGTACCCGGGCAACCACCAAGATGCTGATTTCGTACAATCCCCACAAGGGAACCGCCACCAAGGTTTGGGAAACTACATCCGGCGGAGTGATAATGGCCGCAATAATGAGAATGACAACAATGGCATGCCGTCGATAATTGCGCATGAAAGCGGCTCCAATGATGCCAATACGCGCCAAAAAATAGGCTACCACCGGCATCTCAAAAATCAGACCTGTTGGCAAGGTGAACATGGTCATGTAAGTGACATAGGAGTCGAGTGTGGGGGCAACCACCAAACCGTCTACTGTGTATCCAGCCAAAAAACTGATGGAAAAAGGCGCAATGATAAAATAGCCAAATAAAACGCCCAGTAAAAACAAGCCAGAACAAATAAACACTACGCCTCGAACGGCTTTTTGCTCTGTTTCAAGCAAACCGGGTTTGATAAATTTCCAGAATTGCCAAAATACATAGGGGAATGCCCCAATCAATCCCAGCCAAAAAGACACAAACAAGTGCTGCATAAGCACTTCCCCAAGTTGCCGGGTTATCAAGTCGAACTTTGGAGGGGTGAAACACATGCTCTCTCCCAAGCCCATACTGTGCGAACCCCAGCAAAGCAATCGATAAGTGGGAAACTCCGGATAGCGAGGCCCGAATAACAAGGTGCCAAAAACAAAGTCTTTGTTGACAAAAAATAGGATGCCCACAGCAAAAATGCCTGCGACTGAGCGCAAGATGGTCACGCGTAATTCCGCCACATGCTCGAAAAAGGTCATTTCTCCTTTTTGCTCCTTCATGCGCTCCAATTCATGTTGTTGATCCAGTGCCATGCCGTAATTCTGTTGATAATATGGATAAGTCGCAGCAAAGGTAAAATCTTAAGCCGCAGCGCCGAATATAAACGTAGAAAGTTGCTTCTGCGCGTAAACGATTCTGTAAAAAAAAATGGGGAAAACGCAGTTTGAGGTGTTTTAATGCTGTTAATTTATACATTTGCACAATTCGCTATCTGATTTTGAAGTTTTTCATAGATCCGAATGGCTTTTTATCCTTGCATTGAAATTGTTTTAATCTACATTTGTTTCCGCTGAACAAACATGAACAAGCATTTCTCCTTAGTTCTTCTGGTATTGCTATGTGCTCAATTGCATGCTCAAAAACGCACAAAAGACAAATATCTGGAAGTTGGTTTTTTATTTGGGCTCACCAATTATTCGGGCGATGTCGCCGAAAGAGCCATTGAAATTTCAGAAACCCAGCCCGGCTATGGTATTTTTGTACGATACCATCTCAATCCGAAATTGGCCTTGAATGCCCATGTTTACACGGGTTCTATTAAAGGCGACGATAAAAACTCACCTGTGCTGTATGATCGAAAATTCCGATTTACAACAAATATTCTGGAATCGGCGCTCATCGGCGAATGGCACTTTATGGGTAAGTCCCGGTATTCCAACACGGGCATCCGGAATCTGAACTTTTCCCCTTATTTATTTCTGGGCGTTGGCGCCACTTTTGTATCGGTGGCAACCGAATATTACGGACCGCCTGAAAAAAGAAATGATTATCTCAGGGTTCCTTTTCCGGAAGACAATTTAAAAGACAAATTTTTTCTATTGCCCATGGGTGTAGGGTTAAAAGCCGACATACTGGATCGTTTTGTGCTAGGCGTGGATGTGGGCTGGCGTCCGGTATTCTCCGACGATTTGGATGGCGTACGCATCAACGGAAATCAAAATCTGAGCGATTGGTACTATTTTGTTGGTATTACAGCCTCCTTTATTTTAACGGGTGGGCGATAATGGTTTTTACCATCAACGCCTTTTTCAGCTAGTTTGGTCGAAATCGATCCAACAAGAATGGGTTGTGCTCGTTTATTCGCACAGGCACAACGGTGCGCTTGGGCCATTTGGCAGATTTATCCTGCTGTAGCACTGGCGCTTCCGTTCAATGTCTGTACTTTTGCTCCTTTAAGCGTGTTTTTTGATTCATATGAAGCGATTGCGTATTGTTGTTCTGGTTTTAGGAGGTATATTCCTTGCTTTAGGTTCCTATGCACAGGATCCCAATCTGGCCGCTCAGTATTTTTCCAACGGCGAATTTGAAAAAGCAGCAGCCTTGTACGAACAGTTGGCAGACAGAGACAGCCGGAACGAGTCCTTTTTCGACCGATACATCGAGTCATTGTCTAACCTGGGGCGTTACGATGATTGCGAAAAGGCCTTAAAAAAACAGATTAAGCGCAGTCCGGAAAACACGCTTTTGTATGTTACCTATGGCCTATTGTGTGAAAAACAGGGCAAAGAAGCCCAGGCAAAGGAACAATTTGACCGAGCCATCGAGCGGATGTCGGTCGATTTTGCCTCCGTAACCCGTATCGCTGCCGCTTTTGAAAAAGCCTCAAAGTTTGATTACGCGATCAAAGCCTATGAACATGGAACGCAATCGGTACGCGATCCCAATCGATTTGCTTATAACCTGGGCGAACTTTATCGGCGGAAAGGCGACACCGCCCAAATGATATCCTATTACCTGAATGCCATTGAGGCCGATCCCGGGAAATTGAACCTTATAGAGACCCTGGTTGCCCGTTTTTTGCCTACTGCGGATTATTCGATACTTCAATCCCAATTATATGCCCGGATACAACAAGCAGAAAACCCCGATTTTATCGAGTTATTGGCTTGGTCATTTGTGCAAAAAAAGGACTTTAAAGGTGCATTGCGACAGTATAAAGCACTCGATAAACGCCTCGGCGAAAGTGGTCAGCGTGTATATGGCATTGCTTCAGATGCAGAAGAAGCAAGAGATTATGATGCTGCAATTTCCGGATATGAATACATTATCGCCGAGAAGGGCCAGATGAATCCTTACTTTTTTGAAGCCAAGCAAGCCTTGATGGGGTGCAGACGGAAAAAAATAACGGAAGGATTTTCTTATACCCCGGCTGAGCTGACCCAACTGGAAACAGATTATGAAAGTTTTCTGGCGCAATACGGTCGAGGACGCCAATCGGCAGTTTTGATTTTGCAACAAGCCGAACTGGAAGCCTTGTATCTCAAAAACCTGCCCAAAGCCATTGCTCTGTTGGAGGAAGTAAAAAATTTCCCCGGTATGGAGCGCAACCTGCTGGCACGAGTTAAAATTAATTTGGCCGATTACTACTTGATGAATGGCGATATTTGGGAAAGTACCCTACTTTACAGCCAGGTCGACAAAGATTTCAAAGAGGAGCAACTGGGGCAGGAGGCGCGTTTCAAAAATGCCCGCTTGTCGTATTACAATGGAGATTTTCAATGGGCACAGGCCCAATTTGATGTATTAAAAGCCTCTACCTCCAAATTAATTTCCAATGACGCCATC
>JAGWYI010000333.1 GCA_018969455.1 Bacteroidota bacterium
TGTGTTTATGTAGCCCGCGGCTTTGTGTTCCCGCATCATATTCAGCGCGGCAATGGTAAACCCGAGGGTGGCCCCACCTTGAAGAAAGGCTACAGAATAGCCCTCCGGGACCGATAAAGCTTCTTTTGTTAACGCAATAGCTTCGTCCATGACGGCGACAAAGTCCTTGTGACGGTGCGATACTTCCAAAATGGATAATCCGTTAAAATCGATGACCGCGCCTGCGGCTTGTTGAAAGACTGTTTGAGGTAAAATACAGGGACCTGCTCCGAAATTGTGTTTCATATTAGTGGTATTTGATGGATGATTGGAAGGCTTTATTGGGATTATGCTTTGGTTTTGGTTTTTTTAGCGGTACTGCTTTTTTTTCCTGAAACCTCTGGCTTGTTCTGTTCCTCGGCAGCATTTTCGACAGATTTAAGCGCCACAGATACACTCGATTTGCGCTTACGTACGTTGCCGTAGGAACCCAAGACACGTTTTCCTTTGGCTGTTTTTTTATCCCCTTTTCCCATGTTTTTTCAATTTAAAAGTTACCTTGTAACAAAGTTAAAATTCTTTTTCAGAATAAGCGTTTCTGAATTTTTTTTCCAACAATTCGCCTCCATTGAGCATGCGCTTGCACCATTCAATTTTCAGTTGGGTTTGTTCGCTTTTGCTTAATTTCCAATCTACCCTTTCGAGGTGAAGCCTAGCTTTCAAGGTTTGGAGCAGGAGCGCCACGGAAACCGAGAGGTTGAAACTTTCAGTAAATCCATACATAGGGATTTTTACGTGGTAATCTGCCCGCTCGAGCAGGGTGGATGAAAGCCCTAGACGCTCGGTACCAAAACACAAGGCAAGAGGTTTGTCCATTGGCAGGGTCTCAGGCGTGTGGGCTTCGGCATGCGGAGAGGTAGCCACAATGGCGTAGCCTTTCTGGTGTAAATGATGAATACAATCCAATGTAGCATTCCCCCGTTCAGTAAATCGATGTAAATCAATCCATTGACCGGCTCCGCGCGCTGTTTTGCGCTGCAGGGCGTATTTGTATTTGTCCTCGATGGCATACACATCTTGAATACCAAAGCATTCGCACGTGCGCAACACAGCGGATGCATTATGTTCTTGAAATAAATCCTCGAGCACGACGGTAATTTTTCTTGTTCGCTCTTGGGCTACGCGTTCGAAAAGTCCCACTTTGTGCGCCGTAAGAATGGCCTCAAAACAGTGGTACACATATTCGTTTTCCGTCATTACTTCTTATTCCAACTCCTCGTTGGAGTAATCGCTACGCTTTAACCATCCGAGCCGAAGGAAATACACAAACAAACCAATGCCTATTGATATCATAAGACCCATCACCGCGAAGTAAGCATAGGTCATTTTTAGTTCAGGCATATTTTCGAAATTCATACCATAAACTCCAGCGATGAAGGTTAGTGGTATGAATATGGAACTTACAATGGTTAAAACTTTCATGATTTCGTTCATGCGTTGCCCTTGCGCGGCGTAGTAAAAATTCGCTAACCCGTCCAAAATTTGAATTTGGCTATCGATTTCAATGATCAAATTTATACTGTGGTTGTTGAGGTTTTTGTAATACCGTAAGTTTTCACTTTTTATCAATTCGCCTTCGCTGCTCATGATTTGCTCCGTCATATCGCGAAGGGGTCTTGAAATAGTGCGCAACTGAATTAACTTACGTTTTTGCGCCTCAATATCGTGAAGGATCTTTTTGTCCTCCTGTTCATGCAGCCGCTTCTCCAAGGAGTCTGTTGCTCCAATTACTTCGTCGATTATGGCGTAATAATTATCCAAAATCGCTTCCATACACCGATAAAGTAAAAAATCTGCCTTCTGCGACCTGATTTTACCCTTGGCCATTTCGATGCGTTCGCGAACTAAGTCAAAATATCGGTTGCCCGAGGTTTGCAAAGTGATTAAATAATCTTTACCTAAAAAAAAGGTCACCTGATCCACCTGCAAATGCTCTACATCCCTAGGCATGCTGTTGGTAAAATGTACACTGAAATACAGGTAGTTTTTATATTCCTCCACCTTAGGTCTTCGCTGGTTGATGTAGATGTTTTCAATGCTGATATTTTCAATATTGAGCTTTGTGCACAACTGGCGAATAGCCGCTTTGTCGGATAATCCATGCACATTTAACCAACACAAATGGTCATCATCTAATTCCGCTTCCAAAAAGTCCGAGGCAAAATAAGCGATACTTTCTTTTTTAATCGCATAAAAACACTGGTTGTATTTGTATAACTCGCAATTATTTTCCATAGTGTTTTCCTTTGGTTAAGGATACGGGAGCGCATGAATCGCAACGTTTTTTCTTGAGGAAAACACGTCTTACTAAAAAGGCACTTGCGAGTACCACAAGCGATATCACGGCTATTTGTTGCATCCTATACACGAAGTTAACGATTTTGATTTAAAATATTTGAAAACAACACCAGGCTGCAGTATAGGCTAGCGTTGCATACAATACCAGTTGCAGTATCGGAATTTTCCACGAACCGGTTTCGCGCCGAGCTACCGCCATGGTAGAAAGGCATTGTAAGGCAAAGACATAAAAGACCATTAAGGATACTCCCGAAGCCAACGTGAATTTTTTAGAGCCATCTGGATGCATTTCGCGCATTAATTTTTCCCGTAATCGAAAATTTCCTGACGCCTCATCGTGGGCATAAATAGTGGATAATGTTCCCACAAATACTTCTCGAGCTAAAAACGATGAACCTATTGCGATACCAATTTTCCAATCGTAGCCAAGCGGTGCAATCGCGGGCTCTATCGTTTTGCCAAATTTCCCCAAATAGGAATGTTCCAACAGCACAGCTGCTTCTGATTGGTTTCTTTCTTTTGCATTGGCCTTCGCATAGGTAGCTTCGGCCTTCAATTCCCTGACTGCGTTGGCTCGCTCTTCGGTCGGACCATAATTCGATAAGGCCCAAATCACGATGGACAACGCCAAAATGATGACCCCGGCTTCCATGGTAAAGACTTTGATTTTCTCAAAAATGGTAGAAAAAATATTGCGCCAATGCGGGGGTTTGAAGTCAGGAATTTCCATGATGTAAATGGAACGAGTCGTTTGTTTTAACATGCGGTGCATGACAAAGGCAATACCTAATGCAGAAATTATTCCCAACAAATAAAGCGCAAACAATACCAGGCCTTGAAGCTGCACAACTCCCAAAAATCGTTGCTTAGGAATGACAACAGAAATCAGGAGGGTATATACCGGAATTCGGGCACTGCAACTCATCAATGGGGCAACGAACAAGGTAATTAGGCGCTCTTTGGCGTTCGGAATACCACGGGTTGCCATTATTCCGGGGATCGCGCAAGCCATGCTTGAAAGGAGGGGGACCACACTTCTGCCGTTCATACCAAAGGGCCGGACAAGCCGATCCATCAGAAATACAGCACGGGCTAGGTAGCCTGAATCTTCCAAAAGGGCAATGAAAAAAAACAAGAGGCCAATTTGAGGAATAAAAACTAAGACACCACTTATTCCGGGTAAGATACCTGAGCAAAGCAAATCTTGAAAAACACCTTCGGGAACCCATGCGGCAAAGTGCATGGCGATTTGCTGAAATACCCATTCGATGCCGTCCATCGGGTACGAGGAAAGCGTAAAAACAGCTTGAAAAATCACCAAGAGGATCAAGGCAAAAATGACATACCCAAAAACGGGGTGGGTGAGCCACCAATCGAGTTTACTTTTTTGGGCTTGTACTTCCTTTTTTACTACAACACGTTCGGCTAATTTGCGGATTGATTGCTGTCTTTTTGTCGCGTCGGCTTCTTGCTGCTCAAAAGCTTCAGGCTCAAAAATGGTCGGGTTAATGCCGAAATAATTTTCCGATTTCTGCTCCTTAATTTGTTGAGCTAAAGCGTCAAGTAAGCGGTTTTTACCGAGTCCTACCCGGGCATTCATCACCGCAATGGGCGTATGCTTGAGTTCGTTTTTTAGCGCATCGAGTTGAATGGCAATGCCATTCCGTCCGGCAAGGTCGATCATATTAATGACCAATACCATAGGAATATCTAAATCCGCCAGTTGAGAAAACAAGAAAAGTCCCCGTTCAAAATTTGACGCATCCACTACAACCACGCCTACACGCGGTTCTGCTGACGATTGGAGCTCTTTAATTGCATCATATACAACAAGCTCTTCTTGACTTTTTGGGTAGATGCTGTACACTCCCGGATAATCGATTAGGGTATGTGTAATCTCGTGTATGGAAAAGGTGCCGGTTTTCTTTTCGACGGTAACACCAGGGAAATTCCCTACTTTTTGCCGTAAACCAGTTAGTAAATTGAATAGTGTGCTTTTACCGCAATTTGGATTTCCGAAAAGCAGAATATTCATGGAAAGCGATTAGTTTACCAGAATATGGTGCGCGTCCTCCAAACGAATTGAAATGTTGCTGTTTCCGCATCGGAACGCAATCGGCCCACCAAAAGGTGCCCGCATCGTTACCGTAACTTCATTCCCTAAGGCCACACCCATTTCTAACAATTTAGTGCGCAAAAAAGGGTGATTAATTTCCTTTATTTTGGCTTTACCGGAAATTGGAACCAATGTTAAGTTCATTCGTCAAAAATACCGAATTAGACGCTTCTTTTGAATACCACAAAAAAGGTATTTATGTGCGGTACACAAAGCGAGCAGTGAGACGGGAACGTTGCGCTAAGAGGACCGTTTTACCATGAAGCAGTTCATCAATGATTGCCGTATTGTAGTGCCGTATGGTAAGGAGTTCCACATTTTCATTGTATTTGCAATTGAACTCTGGCTTGAGCATTTCTATGAGGTAATGAATATCCACTTTTTCTGCATCCACCAGCGTCGAAAAATTCAATGCGGAATTTTGCATCAGATTGATTTTAATCGCATTCTGATAAAATCGTTCGAAAATTTTTGCCAGTGCGTCTTCATTGATGAAGGAAAAATCATTCGTTGAGATGGTAATTAATAGCTGGTTTTTCTTTACGATGAACGAGGGGATCAAGTGGTCGAATTGACGCGCATGTTGGATTATTGTACCTTCCTCGTACGGTAATATAAAACTTTTGATGTGCAGCGGAATTCCTTTATTTTGAAGTGGTTTAACCGTTTTCGGGTGGATTACG
>JAGWYI010000334.1 GCA_018969455.1 Bacteroidota bacterium
GCCAGAGGTGCTCCAACAAAACCGCATTGATATACAAACAGGCGAAAAACTGGATGTGGATTTTGTGTTGGAAGTTTTGATTGAGTACGGGTTTGAACGGAGTGATTTTGTGTACGAACCCGGGCAATTCAGCATACGCGGAGGCATTGTTGACCTTTTTTCTTATGGCAACGAATATCCCTATCGCATTGAGTTGTTTGATGATGAGGTGGAAAGCATCCGCAGTTTTGACCCTACAACTCAGTTGTCCAAACAACGCATTGCATCAGTACGCATCATTCCAAACATCAACACCCGTTTTCGGCAAGATCAAAAGGTGTCGGTGCTGCAAATACTGCCTGAAAACGCCGTTTTGTGGTTGCAGGATTTTCAGTTTTTGCAGGATCGGCTGCAATTCTGTTTCGAAAAAGCGGAGACTTTTGCGGGCAAACTCACCGCACTCGACCGAAACGAGCTGCGCGAAATTTTCCGCGACCGTGCTTTTTTATATCCCGGTGAAGTAAAGGAAGATCTTGAAAATCATCCAATTGTGTTTTGGAAATCGTCATCCTCATGAGTAGAATGCCGCACATTACGTTTCATTCGAAACCACAACCGTCCTTCAACAAAAATTTCGATTTACTCATCCGGGCCATGCACGATTGGCAGGCATCGGGTTATGAAGTGTATATCTGTTCCGATAATCCCAAACAACTGGAACGCCTGGCATCCATTTTCAAGGAACTGAAGGCTGATGTGGCCTGGTTGCCCGTGGAAACGGCCATTCAGGAAGGGTTTATAGATGAAGACCTGAAAATCGTGTGCCTCACCGACCACCAGATTTTCCAGCGATACCATCAATACCGCCTTCGGCAGGGCTTTACCAAAGATCAGGCCTTGAGTGTACGCATGCTCCGCGAATTGCAGGCGGGCGATTTTGTGACACACATCGACCATGGCATCGGCAAATACGCAGGTTTGCAAAAAATAGAAATCGGCGGCCAGGTGCAGGAAGCCGTGCGCCTGATTTACAAAAACAATGACATTTTGTATGTCAGCATCCATTCCCTGCACAAAATCGCCAAATACATCGGTAAAGAAGGCGAGCCCCCGCAACTATCCAAAATCGGTTCCGATTCCTGGAAACAACTCAAGGCCCGTACCAAAAAGAAAATCAAGGACATCGCCGTCGAGCTCATTCGCCTGTACGCCAAACGCCGTGCATCGGAAGGCTTCGCATTTTCACCCGACGGTTACCTGCAAAATGAGTTGGAAGCCTCCTTTATTTACGAAGATACCCCCGATCAGTTTAAATCCACCAACGAAGTAAAGGCCGATATGGAGAAGCCTTACCCGATGGACCGCCTCGTGTGCGGGGATGTGGGTTTCGGGAAAACAGAGGTGGCCATCCGTGCTGCATTCAAAGCCGTAACCGATGGAAAACAAGTCGCCGTGCTCGTCCCCACCACCATTTTGGCGCTGCAACATTGGAAAACCTTTTCCGAACGCCTCAAGGATTTTCCAGTTACAGTGGATTACATCAACCGCTTCCGTACTGCAAAGGAAAAAAAGTCTATCTCCGAAAACCTCCAGGCAGGAAAAATCGACATCGTGATTGGTACCCACGCCTTGCTGGGAAAAGAAGTGAAATTCAAGGATCTGGGCTTGCTGATCGTAGATGAAGAACAAAAATTTGGCGTGGCAAGCAAGGAAAAATTGCGGGCCTTGGCTGTCAACGTCGATACGCTCACGCTTACCGCCACGCCCATCCCGCGCACCCTCCAATTCAGTCTCATGGCGGCGCGCGACCTTTCTGTCATCCGCACACCACCACCCAACCGACAGCCGATCCACACCGAGGTTCATACGTTTGACCCCGATTTTATTCAGGAAGCGATTTATAAGGAATTGAACCGGGGTGGGCAGGTATTTTTTGTGCACAATCGGGTGAGTGACCTGCACAACATGGCCGATATGATCGTGGGGTTATGCCCGGATGCGCGGGTAGCAGCCGCGCACGGACAACTGGAATCGGACAAACTGGAACAGGTTCTGGTTGATTTTATTGACAAAAAATTCGATATTCTGGTGTGTACCAACATCATCGAAACCGGTTTGGATATCCCGAATGCGAATACCATTCTCATCAACCGGGCCGATATGTTTGGCCTCAGCGACCTGCACCAATTGCGCGGCCGGGTTGGCCGCTCGAACGTGAAGGCCTATTGTTATCTATTATCAGCCCCCTTCAGCGTGCTCACACCCGAGGCCCGCAAGCGTTTGCGCACCATTGAAGAGTTTAGCGATTTGGGAAGCGGTTTTCAGGTGGCCATGCGCGACCTTGACATCCGCGGCGCCGGAAACCTGTTGGGTGGCGAGCAAAGCGGTTTTATCGCCGATATCGGTTTTGAAACCTACCAGAAAATTTTGGATGAAGCCATTCAGGAATTAAAAGAAACAGAATTTAAAGAAATCTTTAAAGACGAATTGGCTCAAAAGGGCGCTTATGTGCGGGATGTAATCATCGAAACCGATGTAGATATGCTCATTCCCGATGAATACGTGAGCAATACCCAGGAGCGTCTCAATTTGTACACCGAACTTGACACTCTGGAAACCGAGGAACAAATTTCCGACTATGCACAACGTATGCAAGACCGGTTTGGAAAACTGCCCAAGGAAGTATTTGCCCTGTTTGAGGCCCTTCGTTTGCGCTGGATGTGCAAACAATTGGGTTTTGAACGCCTCATTTTGAAAGGCGGAAAATTAAGGTGCTACTTTCTGTCCGATCCGCAATCTTCCTTCTTCGAAACCGATTTGTTCAACAACATGGTTCAATTCGTGGCAACAAAAGGACGCATTATGGGTATCACCATGAAACAAACCAACAAAGAATTGATCTTTATTCAAGATGAAATTCGAAGCGTACAGGCCGCAAAACGCACGCTTGAACAATTGCTGCCACTTGCAACCCCAAAAAACAATTAAAATACACGTTGGCTAACGCGCCGCAAATAATGGTTTCATCCTATTTTATACTTTACACCGCCAGATTTTTGTGCATAATGATCGTTATAAATCATCGTAATCCATCCTAATTTATCCACAAAATCCGGCGAATCCTGGTATAAAAGGATTAGACATTTCTGAGTATTTTAAAATAAAAGGCGCCAATAGAAGAAAAAAACGGGTATATTTGTATCGCTATACCATGTACCCGGCCTGAAAGGCAGCGTTTCGTAACTAACACTGATATGCTATGACTTAGGTCATAATTTTTATAATTGATTCTAGCAGGTTTTGTGCACAACGATCTTCATAAATCATTATAAGCCAGCAAGATCCATCTTGGTTTATACCCAAAATCCTGCGAATCATGGTATACACTAAACCTTAAACCGTGATGAGATCCCGGGATCCATCCATTATTCAATCTTTACCATGCATCGAATTGTTCTTATTTTTGTTTATTTTCTTTTCTTGAACACGCTTTCCGCGCAAAAGACCTTAAATGCCAGAATTGTAACCTATGACAATAAGGTTGTTGAAGGGCAAGTTGAAAACAAACGATGGGGCAGTACCCCGCAGTCGTTTAAATTGATGGTTAATGGAAAGGAAATTATTTTTGAAACTAAAAAATTAAAAGCGATTACCATTTTTCGTTTGGATGGGAAAAAAGATGAATACATCGCCACGATTGTTCAAGTGAATCGGTCTCCAAGTGCGATGAAGGAACTGGATAATTTTCCGCAACCAAAACTGGTACAGGATACCCTGGTTTTACAAACCATTATAATGGGTCCGATTTCATTTTATCGATGTCAGGAAGGCATTCAAACGCATTTATTTATTGGAACCGATAGCATCCGTCCTTTGGTGTACAAAAGGTTTTACAGCTCCGACGGTAAAATGACCTCGGTGCATGAAAACAATCGTTTCCGGCAACAACTGCTTGCTGTAATGCAGGATGCCCCCGTATTGCACGAAAAAATTAAACGCGTTACATACACGCAAGGCGCCATTGAAAAATTACTTCTGGCATACTTCAAAGACCAGGGTAAAAATGTAGCATATCAGTATCAGGAGCCACGTTATAAAACTGCATTTTATGCGTCGTTGGGAATGCAGGCTACCCGCGTTCCGTTTGTAGCGTTTGCCTCGAGCAAAAACGATTTTATTACCTTCCCGCACGACGACCATTATTTTCCGGCTGTTTCTATAGGTTGTTTGTACCCAATACCCTTAACCAATGGGGGAATATTGCTTGTAAATGAATTGGGCACACATCAAACAAAAACAGAAATATATAATCAAAATTTTTCAGGCCCTAATCAGTGGAACATCAATACAACGCACATCCGATTGCAAACCATGTTGCGTGCTTATTTTTTTCACAAAGAGGGTTTGTATGCGCAGGTAGGCCTCAACAACGGCTATTTGGTGCGCAACAACAGCAAAGTAATAACCAAATCCAACGGCTTGATTGTTTCAGAATCCCCCTTGGTAATTCGGTCTTACGAGCCGGGTTTGGCCGGTGGTATCGGGTATAAATTCAAAAGGTTTTTGTTTGATGTTCGGTACGACCAAAATTATGGATTGAAACCGCAGGTAAACTTCAGGTTAAATTCCTCCCGGGTATATACCCTGACGGCCTCTGTCGGCTATCGGTTCCGATAAGTGGATCAGGAACCAGTCGTGATGAATGGTGAAAATGGATTTGTCGGATTTTCCATGGGTTGTATACTGTTTGCTACGGGCTTATGCACGTGGCGTTGGCTCTAAATTATAGATAATCAGCGTTCCGTAGGCGATTTTTCAATTGTAAATGCCCCCTTTAGTCCTGCTGTATTCCACAGACCGATCGGGTGGGGGAGCGCACCCATTAATTGGAATGGCCATTTTACAGGTTCCGTTTCCAATGATTTTTATGCGAAGCAGGAATGTGGGGCAGAAAGACCATTTTCCATCACCCATGAAATAGAATCCGTAATATCCACGTAAAATCTCAGAAACTGTTTTAAAACCTTCGGGATAGATGAAAGGTAAAGATTTTGGCGCCAGGCAAGGCTTATTTTTGAGGGAATAGCCATGTCCTATTGCCGAAAAAATAAATGCAGCATGGCGTTAAAAGATTTGCCTTTC
>JAGWYI010000335.1 GCA_018969455.1 Bacteroidota bacterium
GAGGTAGCCTTAAAAATTCGACTCATTCATGCCTCTATTCGCTATTATTTGAAAAGCCAGGGCTCCTGGGACGTGGCCACTTATGGAGAGCCCATCAACCAGGAAGACATGGCAGGCACCCTGATGTCGTTTTCTGCCATGATTTTGGAAGGACTGGAAAACATGGGCGCCCATGTTACCCCGGAAGAGCAGGAAGCCTATTTCCATTGCTGGCGCATTGTTGGGCATTTGACCGGCCTCCGGCCTGAATTGAATCCGAAAAACTATGCCGATGGCCTGAAATTGGGTTTTCAAGTATTCAACGACCAAAAAGGCCCTTCCGAAGATGGTGAAATTTTGATAAAAGCTTTGGTTGATTTTGTTTCCGGCATGTTGCCCCATCATCCGATAAAGCGAAAGTGGCCCATCATGATGATCCGCTATTTTGTCAACAAGGACCTGGCGGGCGTTCTAAAGTTTGAAAAAATATCGGTCATAGAACGGGTGTTGCTTGATGGTTGGTTCAGATTGCATTTGTTTTTCCACCGCCTCTTTCAAAGACATCATTACGCGGTACCGCGCGCATACATTGGTCGCACACGCAATCATTTTCTGCAAAAAATGATTTTGTACTACAACGAACAAAAGGCCCTTCAGTTTCGCATACCGCCGTCTTTACAGAAAGACTGGCAATCCTGATTTTACCATCCTGTCATTTCAATTCCAAAACGCATGAACCAACTGATCAACACCACCGATTACAGCCCGCTTGTATTAATTCTGGCAGCCCTGGGCGCTATTGGCTGGATTATTGCATATTTTATCACCATCCACAACATCCGGAAGCACCAGTATGTAGAAATGCCTGTTTTTTGTGCCTGTGGCAACATTGCCTGGGAATTTTTGTGGGGATTTATTTTTTACGACCGCATCAACATGGGCCTGCTTTACATCTGGTCCTATCGTGTGTGGTTTTTGATTGATATTTTTATTTTTATCAGCGTCATGCGTTACGGGTATAAACAATTAGACCTGCCCCTGTTGCGGAGAAACGCCAAGGTCATTTTTGTTGGATTAACCCTTGCCTGTGCAGCCATTATTACCGCTTTTATCAAAAGCGAACTGGATAACCCGATGGGGTCTCAAACGTCATACATACTGAACTTTCTAATTTCTGCTACATACATTTTCAACTGGTTGCGTTTTCGAAAAACACAAACTTATTCCAATTCTGTTGCCTGGACGAAAATGTTGGGCACCCTGATGTACAGCATTTTCTTTTTCATTCGGTTTCCGGAAGTTTACGCGGTCACCGCTTTGAGTTCGGCAGTGTTTGTGCTCGATGTGATTTACATCTGGATGATTTACAATTACAAAGGTGAACCAGAACCCGGCCATGCAAACGCTTGATGCCTATTCAGACCTGCAGCTTTTGTTTGCGGGGAAAACATTTTCCTGGTTTCGGGCCAACCGGCACACGGATGGCAAACCCCGTTTGTTTAAAACCCTCAGTTCGGATTACCCGCGGGCTGAAGATTTGATATTTCTGGAGCGGGATTTTGCCATTTCCGAGCATATTGCATCTGCAGCGGCGCTTCGGCCCGAGGGTTTGTTGCGTACAGATAAACGGCTGTTTGTGATTTATCCCGATTTTTCGGGATTGCCGCTCTTGCATTATCTCCGGGGCCAGAACCGCATGTACCTCGATCCGGCGGAAGCGATCAAGGTGTTTTCCGAAATCGTGCGGGCTGTGGGCAATTTGCACAAAAATAAATTAATTCATCGGGGATTGAATCCGAGTTCGATTTTGTTTGAACCCCTGAGTGGCACTGTGCAGATAAGCGGTTTTGGGTTTTCCACTTTCACGGATGCCGAAAAGCTGGAGCTGGAAGTAGAGCGGTATGAGATGGAAAATGCCTTGGCTTATATTTCGCCGGAACAAACCGGCCGCATGAGTGCAGAGGTAGACCAGCGCAGCGATTTTTATGCCCTGGGCATTACTTTTTACGAATGTTTGTCGAGGCAACTTCCGTTCCCTTTTTCGGATGCCATGGGCCTGATTCACAGCCACATAGCCCAGGAAGCGCCCGAAATCAGAAGCCTGAATGCTGCCATTCCGGCCTCCTTGGCGGCCTTGATTCACAAATTGATCGCCAAAAACGGGCGCGACCGCTACCAAAGCGCGCGCGGGATTCTTACGGATTTGCAAAAATGCCTGGAATTGCTTGAAAAGGGTGCGCTGGAAACCACTTTCCCCTTGGGCGCTACCGATATTTCCGATTTGTTGTTCCTGCCTGAGCATAGCTTCGGGCGTGAAATGGAGATCAACAACCTTTGTGAAATCCTTGAAAATCCGGATTCCGATCGTTTTTCGGCAGTTTTTGTATCCGGTCCCTCGGGAATGGGTAAATCCACCTTGATGAAGGCTGTCAAATCCAGATTTGCCGAACGTTCAGACATTTATTTTTTATCAGGTACGTATAAAAATTATACGAGAAACGTTCCGTTTTCCGGTATCACCAGCGCATTGACACGTGTGGTGGAGCAAATTCTGTCTGCCCCCGGGGACATATTGCAGCAAAAAAAACAAAAGATCCAGGCTGCTTTGGGCAATCAGGGAAAATTGTTGACAGAACTCATGCCCGAGTTGGAACTGCTGCTGGGGGAACAAGGCGCTTTGGATGCAGATCTCACCCCGGAAGAAGCGGATAACCGATTGAAAACCACCCTGCTCAACTTTATTATTGCCCTGCTGGAACCCATGCGACGCATGGTTTTGTTTCTGGACGATATGCACCTGGCCGACGGTGCGTCACTGGCATTTTTAAAAACCTTGTCTCAGCATCATTTTGGCCAATCGCTGGTGCTGATTGGCGCTCATATTCCACCCGCACATCCGGAGGGGAAAAACCTGGACATGCTGCTGGATACGTACAAACAAAATGCCGCAACCCATTGCATTGAATTAAAACCATTGTCAAAACAGGATCTGCAACAACTGATTGCAGAAATATTGCAGGGTTCAGAACTCAGTTCTCCGGAATTGATTGAGCAATTGCATGCAAAAACAAACGGTACGCCGATTTTTATCCTGGAATATTTACAACGCGCCTACAAACAAGGCATACTGTTTTTTGATGACAAACAAAACTGCTGGAAATGGGAAAAAGAAGGCCTCGAAAACCTGCCTTTGGCCGATAATGTAGTCGATTTGATGCTGGGGAAAGTGCAGGAATTGTCGGAAGATACCCGCACCCTGTTGAAAAAAGCCGCCTGCATCGGGCCCCGTTTCGACCTGGGCAATTTGTCGGTGCTTGTACAAAAAACCGAGGAAGAAACCTGGACTGCCCTGACCGAAGCCCTGCTGCTTGCTTTTATCGTGGTAGATCGGTCCTGGAGTTATACGGTGGTTAATGCAGATTTTCGAACCCCGCACCAACTTTCCGAACTTGAAAAATCCCTCGCATTCAGCCACGACCGCCTGCATCAGGCACTCTACAGCCTGGTATCGGAAGCAGAAAAAAAACAGAACCATTTTCTGATTGCCAGCAATCAGCTGAAAATTTTATCCCAAAAAGAACTGGATAGAAACCTGTTTGATCTGGCGAATCACCTCCATTACGGGCGAACTTTGATAAGTACCGGCGAAATGCGGGAACAAGCCATTCATCTATTTGCCGCTGCAGCAGCCAAGTCCAAAAACAGTTCTTCCTATGCCCTGGCCTACACTTATTTATCAGATGCTTCGGATTTGTTTACCCCTGCCCTAAAAGCCCAGGCATCCTCCAGGTATTTTGAAATAGAATTGGAGCGCCTGGAATGCGCTTTTTTGGCCGATGAGGCCGAAGAAGGCGAAAATTTATACCATCAATTGATGGAATCGATGGGGAGCACCATGGAAAAAGCCCGGATTCTGCAAGTAAAGGCCATGTCGCAATTGCACCTGTCTAACTATGCAGAAACTTACCGCATTTCCCGGGAGGCACTGGCTTTATTCGGAATTCACCTGCCCAACAAGCCCGGACAACAGCATTTATTGCCGGAAATAATAAAAACCCGTTTGGCGCTCGGCAATAAAACCGAGGAGGATCTGTTAGCCCTGCCCGTCCACAACAACCCAAAAGCCCAGATCATAGAGGCCTTGTATTACCGTTCGCTGCCCTATGCACTGAGCACCAGCAAGGAACTTTATGCCATCATTTCCTTGCGCATGTTAAGAATCACCCTGAAATATGGGCATGGCGCCTTTTCCTATTCCGGATTCAATTTATATGGTCAAATACTCGCCCTTGGATTTGGCCAGTTTAAAAAAGGATATGGCTTTAATCAACTTGGACTCGCTTCGGCTCAAAAGTTGGGAAATATTGCCGCTATTGGCGGCGCGCAATTCGGCATGGCCATGGGAGGTGTACACACCCAGCCTTTGCAGGAATGTATTGAATTTTTTGAAGCCGCGCATGATAACCTCAACCTGGGTGGCAATATTTATTATGCCTCAACGGCTACCAGTATGATTACCCTGTACCATTTGTTGAAAGGCATGCCGCTGTCCCTGTTGAAAGAAAAAGCCCTTGGTTTTCAAAGGTATGCACACAATGCCAACCAGCCGGATACCATCCAGTTCCAGCAGAGTTGCATCGCATTTATCGATTTGCTCGCAGGTCCGCTCCCCGCTGTGCTGCCTGCCCCTGAAAATCCCCTGAATACCTATCCCAATTTTTCGGAAATCCACGCCAGCTGGTTTTTTACCATTCAAATGCAGGCGGCATTTTTCCTGAATGCGCCAGAGACCGGATTAAATACCGGTTTAATGGCTGAAAAAGACATGCAGGCCATCTTTTTTGACATCATGTTTCCGGAATTTTATTTCTTCCGATCGCTGTTGCAAGCCCGCCTGTATCCACAAAGCAATCAGGAAAAACAACGCCGTTTCTTGCGCGATATTGAAAAATCAGTCAAAATATTTAAAAAACGGGCAAAATTCGGACCTGATAATTACCAGCACAAACTGCATATTCTACGCGGAATCTGGCATCATTTAAAAGGAAAACCGGAAAAAGCACTGGCCGAATACGGAGAAGCCATTGTACTTTGCCAAAAAGGAAAGTATTTGCAGTATGCAGCAATTGCCCATGAATGCG
>JAGWYI010000336.1 GCA_018969455.1 Bacteroidota bacterium
CTCGGCGCGCCCACATTTTTCCCAAAAAATGACAATCGAATGGGGTGTCTACTCCTTGCTTGCCTTTATTTTCAGTGCCAAATCAACATAAGCGTCCCAACTCAAGGTTTCGGGTCTTTTTTCGTAAAACGGATCAGACATCAACAAATCCTGATCTAAAAATGGTTTCAAGGTATTCCGCAGCATTTTCCGACGCTGGTTAAATGCGGCTTTTACGACCCGCCGAAATACCGCTTCATCGCAACCCAACTCCTGGTTTTCTTTTCTTGTCAGCCGTATAACCGCCGATTGTACTTTTGGCGGCGGATTAAATGACCCCTTTTCTACGGTAAATAAATATTCGGTGTGGTAAAAGGCTTGGCATAACACGCTCGTGATGCCATACACTTTGGATCCCGCCTTTGACACAACCCGATCTGCCACTTCTTTTTGAAACATACCCACC
This sequence comes from Bacteroidota bacterium, assembly GCA_018969455.1. Taxonomy (GTDB): domain Bacteria; phylum Bacteroidota; class Bacteroidia; order Chitinophagales; family Saprospiraceae; genus M3007. The sequence continues at coordinate 446 of JAGWYI010000336.1, forward strand.
ATTTCGGGAATTTGACGCCGATAATCGAGCAATTTAAACAGTATCTGCGTGGAAATATTATAGGGAAAATTGCCAATCAAAGAAAATGGAGCATCCCCAAATACCGAAACAGGATCAAAATCCAGAAAGTCCTTCAAAATCAAGCGTTCTTCCAACTGTGGGTAATGCTTTTGCAAATATGCAACCATGTCACGATCGGCCTCCACGGCATACGTAGCATATCCTTTGTTTTTCAACAGAAATTGCGTTAACATACCCATTCCGGGCCCAATTTCAAGCACTTTTCCACATGCCTCTGCTTGTAAAAGACTCTGTGCAATGCGCTCGGCAATGCGATCGCTTTTTAAAAAATGTTGACCGTACGATTTTTTTGCTTGCATAAACAGTATGGCTTACACGCTGGCATAATCGCCCGCACGTGCTTTGCCCATTTGCATGTACCAAAGGGTAAAAAACAAATAAAATGCAACCCCAATGGCCGTTTCAAGGGTGTATTCCACCAAAAAAGAAACAAACAACAACAATTGAAAGGTCACAAATAAATAGAAACGCCGAGCAGCACGAAGGGCCCAGGGCGCTAATAATCCCATTAAACTCATCAACAAGCCCAGCAATCCAGTACCCGTGAGCATATAAATAAACTGATTGTGCGGCAATCGGGGATCAAGCGAATAATTGGGATAATCGTCATTGGCCATCTGTTGTACTTCTACCGGCAGATCTCCTGCGCCAATGCCCAGAATCGGATTGCGCAACCATAGACGTATACCTATTTCAAGCGAAACCCAACGTTGTGAATCTGAATACGTGCCGCCCTGATGTTGCTTGTACTTTTCCCAGTCGTAACGCATGTACCCGATACGCTGTCGCAAACTGGGCATGGTTTCATAAGCCACTACAGGAGCAATCAGGATAAACACCAGGGCAATTATACTCCATTTACGGCTCGCTGTGGTAAAAAAACCGAGTATTACCGTATAAAGCAATGCTACATACAAGGCCGCCAATCCGCTCCGAACACTTAGTACATGAATCATTACAAACAAGAACAACACGGCTAAGCCCAAGAACCAGCGCTCATTCCGATGGCGCCAGTAGTATGCATCCAACCAAAGCCAGCCGCCGGCTAAAATGCTGGTAGCCAATAACAGATTAAATCGAATGTGATTACGCGGTACAGGCACCGGACGACCGTGAATCAAATCGGCTATGATGGTGTCGTAATGCATGATAAAATTGATTCCAACTCCGATGCACAGTACAACCATCACCCACACCAACGCATAAAGTACCGATTTATATTGCTGCAAACTCAACAAAGGCGTATTGGCTAAGGCAAAAGGAAGTACAAAAAACGGGATGCGTATGCGTGTCTGGCTCGCCCAAAATGGAACATTTTCCGACCAAAAATACGAAATAGCCGGTGCGAAAAACAACAACGACAATAGGTAATACGCAGGCTGTTTGAAAAATTGTGCAAAAGCACGACGCAAGCCAGCCCATATGAGCATGCGGTTGCCCGCATCGGGGCGAGCATCCAGTGTGGCTTGCCAAATGCCTGAAGCAACAAAGAACCACATGCTTACCGATAATAAAAACGGAGAAGTCATCAGGCTGGCTATCAGCAAAAATGCCGAAAACCAACACAATTTAGTTGGGGTTAGTTGCAATATGCTGTTCCTGAAATTCAAACTGTTATATTCAAAAGAATGTAGACCCCTGCTTATTGCGGGTCGGACAAAGATAAGGCCACTTCCTGGAATTTTTCTTTTCAAGAACTTGTTGTCCGAACTTACCTACTTTTGTGTTGTTCTATTTACCTAACCATGAAACACTGTTACTATCTGTTTTACGCTGTTACGCTGCTTGGTACGGCTCCCGCTTGTAAACGCGAAAGCGCAAACAATCAGGAACAACAATTGCCTCTGGTGGTAAACAAGCCCGTTCCCCTTGCCAGCGAACCTGCCCCACTCCCCAAAACAGGAAATGGGAATTTTGAAAATTTGGTTGCTGATTTCGAACGAAAAGACCGGGGAATTTGGCAAAAACCGGAAATGGTGATTTCGCTTTTGGGAAATCTGGAAGGCAAAACGGTGGCCGACATCGGGGCAGGCACCGGGTACTTTACCTTCCGATTGGTACCTCGCGCAAAAAAAGTAATCGGAATTGACATCGACCAGCGGTTTATTCAATTTATGGATAGTGTGAAAGTACGCATGCCCGAGGTATACAAAAACCGCTTTGAAACCCGACTTGCAAAGGCCAACGACCCGCTGCTTGCACCCGAAGAATCGGATGCCGTTGTAGTAGTAAATACCTACGGATACATCGAAAACAGGGTTAGGTACTTTAAAACGGTGTGGAAAGGCATGAAACCTGGCGCACAATTGCTTATCATTGATTTCAAAAAAAACAACCTCCCAATCGGGCCGCCAGAAGAATTCAGGGTATCATTGCCCGATGTGGAAAAGGAACTTAATGCATCCGGTTTTATCATTACTAAAATTGACCGTGAATCGCTCGACTATCAATACATTGTAATTGCTTTTAAACCCACAGCGACTCAACAATCAAATTAGCGGCACAAGGGCCGTTTTTATTCTGAAAAATGCGTAGTTCACTGAAACTTTTTACCTGGTTTGGAATTCCGGTACATTTACACTGGACATTCGGGCTGATTTTTTTATATGCCTTCTACATTGGGGGCGCCGAAGGTGGCGGATGGATTGGTATTTTGTTGACCATTGGCCTGTTTGTTTCGCTGTTCGGTTGTGTGCTGTTGCACGAATTTGGGCACTCTCTTACGGCACGGCGATATGGCGTTCAAACACAAGATATTATTTTGACGCCCATTGGTGGCATTGCTCGCCTGGAACGGATGCCAGAAAAGCCTATACAGGAGTTTCTGGTTGCCATTATGGGTCCCATGGTAAATGTAGTCATTGCCTTACTTTTGCTCCTTATAGGTCGCCTGGTGTACACAGGCGTTGAATGGAACTACTTCATCGCAACCATTTACGACTATTTTAGCCCAGTTCTGCACTTTTTTGGCGACCTAATCGATGTGCTGCTGGGCCAACTCGAACCCTCCGACTTTTATGCCCGTTTTGAAGAAGGCTGGCCCAGCACTGAAGCCCAAAACATTGCTATTGAAGGCGAATTAAATGTAGGCAGCCTGCTGCTGCTGATGCCTATTTTGCTTTCTGTTAATTTGATGCTGGTACTGTTTAATATGATTCCTGCCTTTCCCATGGATGGCGGCCGTGTATTTCGGGCCTTGTTGGCCATGCGTTTGGGTCGGGTGTCGGCTACAAAGTGGGCATCGCGTGTGGGACAATTTATAGCCTTGCTCTTTGTTCTCTTCGGATTGCTAAAAGGCGGCATCATGCTGGTATTGATTGGTTTTTTTGTGTTTTCCATGGCCCGTACAGAAAACAACATGGTTCAGTTAAGTGATTTTTTGAGCCGCTTTCAAGCCAAAGATATTTTACGTACCCATTTCACCCGCCTGAATTTCAATGACTGGATGCAAACGCCGATCGATTTGCTTCGAAGTGGCTTGGAACGCCACTTTCTGGTGTTCGATATGGATGATCAACTCATGGGTGCGCTCACCGAAGATCGAATTGCGGAGGCTGCCAAATCAGGCAATACCAGCAGCACGGTTGCCGATTACATGCAACGGGTACGGGCGGTTCACCTTCAAGATTCTATGGGTTATATTTACCAACTCCTGATGCAGGAAGGCGAACCCATTTTGGCTGTAGTAGACGAATACGGATTGAAAGGCGTGATTGACCGCGAAGGTTTCCGAAATTTTATGCGATTGAACGGCATTTAACCTTTTGGTCCAGCAAATTTATAGCAAAAACCAATGGAAGAAAGGCCATAAACAAGTGGGCGCCATGCAAATCATGGCGCGATGTTCCGCACTGGTTCAGAAACAAGTCATTTACTTTTTCTTCTTAAAGTCGCCGTTTTGCCAGGCTTTAAAGAACTGCGCCCATGCCAAAGGGCTGAAGATATTCATAGGAGGTGTTTGTCCGATGTACACATACTCTCTGGATTTTTGCCGTAAATAAAAATTGGCGCTTTCACGACCGCCGTATGGAACAATATCGGGGTTTTTGCGCGCTTCGGCAAGGTATTCATTGGCCAGGTTTTTGGCGGCCTGATGCTGTAACTCGGGTGTTACATCCATTTTCAAAAACTCAATTTTGAAATGTTCTTTGGATGGCCATGGAAAAATGACCGTCATGGGTAACATAATGGTATCCTGAGCAAGCATTTGTACAATAGAGTACCGGTCTTGCGTAAGTGTATCAGGTATGGTGATGGTGGTAGGCTCGAAACCGATGCAATTGAATTTTACTTTATCTCCTTTTTCCACCACAATGGAGAAAAATCCGCGGTGATCGGAATATGTTCCACGGCTTTTTTTGGGTAAAAACACCGTTGCGTAAGGTACAGGCATAAGGCGACCGTCCGCTTCTGTGATCAACATACCGGAAAACTGGATCAGTTGTTCTTCTTTTGGGGCGGTGTTTACATTTTGAGCGAACCCCAATTGGGTTGCAAGTACACAGCAAACAAAAAGCAATATTTTTTTCACGCGTCAAATGTTTATTTTTCCCGGGGGCAAGATCCTGAA
>JAGWYI010000337.1 GCA_018969455.1 Bacteroidota bacterium
CCTCTCCGACGTCATACGCGTAAGGCACTAACAACAAACAGTTTAAAAATAAACAAACACTTAATATATATACCCAAATGGCTTTCGATGATTCCCGATACCGAATCTAAACGGACTAAAAAACACCAGGTTGATTTCCAAATTTTGGACAAATCATCAGGCGTATTCCAGACTGGCAATGAGCAGTTCAGTACCGGAAACGATGTTGTTGTTGGGCTTCCCGCAATGCGCACAACGGAATTTATATTGTTCGATCATCGATTCCTGTTGGCAATCCGTACAAAAAATCCGAATGGGCACCAGTTCTGTTTCGAGTCGAATGTGCTTGTATTCAACCCAATCGGTTTCTGTGACCGCTGCCAGGGCATTTTGCAGTAAAATTGGCTCAACATTCGACAAAAGCCCTATTTTTAAATGAATTGCCTGCAAATTTTTTATTTCCGATGGAGTTATTTCCGCTTCCAATGTTCGGAAAATATTGCGCACCAGTGAAATTTCGTGCATATGTATGAATTATTCCTGATCCAATGTGGTTCTCAGACTATTCAATCGCTCTAGTTGCTTGTTCGCCTCTTGGGTAAGTTTCGGATCGGTACTCAAATAGCGCGCTTCCCGTGCCTTGAGCATCATATCTTCAAAATGCGCCTTGCTGGATTGTTCAGGGTCGAGATTCAGGTGCCAGGCGGCCTCGATGTAATTCAGCAAGCTAACCACGCGTTCGACGGGCCAATCTTCGGCAGTTCGTACATCCAGTGCTTCATTGTAATAGAACAAGGCCTTCTCGAAGTTATCGGTATGCACGGCGTCGGGGTATTGGGTAAGTGCACCGGCGTAGTTGTTGCACACCATGGCGTATTCATAGGGGAATTTTTCTTTGGTGTAATAGGCAAGGGCTTGTTGGAAAGCGGAAGCCGATAGGCCTGCCCAGATGCTTCTTTTAGCGGGTTCATCGGGAATTTCGGCATAAATTCCGCCCAAATATTGCTGAATATCACAAAAAACTTCGGGTGCTTCTTCGCGTGTAAACACTTTTGCTGCGGCATTGAAGGCCTCAATTCCCGCTTTGTAGAATTGCGGATTACCATCTTTTGCCCACACATACAACAGAATGCCTCGTTGATAATGCGCCTGACCAAGCAGTTCACCCGCATCTTCCTTTTCAAAAATATCAATGGCCTGTTGCAGGTATCCGAGTGCTTCGGTATAACTTTGTGCGTAAGTTGCAATTTGTGCCGCATCAACCAACAGCAAACCGGCTTCTACCTTTCGATTTTCAGCGAGGTAGGTTTGCAATACTTCCCAAAGCAAATTTTTCAATTTCTCTATAAGGTTGAGGTCATAGGGCGCCACCAATTTGCGCATCCATGCATTACACAGGGTTGTTTTTAATTCTTGTACAGCAGATTTTGAGCAATCGGATACGAGTGCCTGATTTATTAATTTTTCGGCAGCATCAACCATGCCCTGATCGATCAAAAAGACGGCATAATGACGGGCTGAATAGGCCATCCATTCGTCGTTGGGAGCAATGTGGATCGCTTCCTCGTAAAAATAGGCAACCTTTTCGGGATCACTGTGCTGCATCATGGATGCGTAATGCCTTAATACTGCCGAATTATGGTACAGCCGATACTCGTCGAAACTGCCATAACCCACGGTCAGTACATTCGGATCAAGGGAGTGTACTGCGATTAGATCGAACAGGATTTGGAATTCGCGCAGCAATGCAGGGTTGGCATCCAAGTAAAAAGTGGCTTTCTCCCAATTTCCCAGTTTGGCAAAAATGATTCCCAGCAAATTTTCCGGAGTAGGCTCCACATATTCGGGAAAAATGTAGGGTGGAAAAGTATTCCACCAATCGGGAAGAAACTGAATACCGCTTTGTGCACGCGCAATCAGATGAAATCCTCCAGGAACAGGTGATTTTTCCAATATATCAAAAACCTGAACCAGTTCATTCAGACGATCTTCCTGCTCAATAATGGCTTCAATTTCAGGAATTAACGCTTGTTGGGTATAAATTGAAATCATGGCAAATAAAATTTACAAGGTAATGTGCAGCATGCGCAGCCCTTCTTGATGTAAAAAAGGCAGTGGCCGGTCGTCGTCGGGAATATCGTGATCGATCAGGAGTTCCTGCAGGGAAATGCTTCGATCGCCCTTTATATTTCTCAATTTGACCAAGGCCTGATTGGCCTTATGTACGGTCGTGAAATAACTTTCATCGATGGGAGCCAAGAGCAAGGCTTTTCGCTCGGGATAGTACACCAGATACACACATGGAGCCTCCCCGATCAGGTCGGCAGCCAAAGAACCGTCTATCCAAAGATGGCGGGCTTGTAATTTAACCAAACTCATTTGGGCGATAAATCGTTTAAAATGCGGTGTGCAACCCGTATTCCGGCTTCTTCCACTGCTTGACTGAGTCCGACTTCCAAGCGGGTATTGGAAACAGCGATCAAATAAACGGAAATATCTTCAGGGTATTGATCTCCCAATATTTTTTTGGCGTAAGAAAGTGCCTGATCCCATTTTAGGCTGTGCAGAAACACCATGGGATCTTCCTGAATCATGGCATTTATTTCAGATGCGGGAAGCAAGAATAAGGTACCATCGGGTTCGCCACTGTTCACTACGGCATCGACAAACAGGAGGCGCTGATGCCCTTGAAGTTGGAAAAGCACCTCAAAAGCTGAAGTTCCCATATCAATCAGCGAAATATTTGGGCTTTCCATTTCCGGTTGTTTTTGGAGATAATTGATGACAAAGCACCCTACCCCGTCATCGCTGCGTACCGGGTTACCAAATCCCAAAACTGCGGTTCTAGGCATTGTGTTTAAAAAAGATAAAAAATCCGTACCTCGGATTGCGAGGCACGGATTCGGGTGATATTCAAGGTGTAAAATTCAGAAACCAAAATGGTTTTACAATTTAAATTTCGCCAGTTGTTCGCCGGTTTTGGCGTCGTGGGCGTGTACAGTGCATACGAGGCAGGAGTCGAATGAACGTGCCACCATACCCACTTCCACAGGATCGTGCGGATCCTCGATTTCGATGCCGGTGAGGGCCGATTCAATCGGTCCGGCTTTGCCTTCTTCATCGTTGGGGCCTACATTCCAGGTGGTGGGCGCCATCACCTGGTAGTTTTTGATGACACCGTTTTTCACTTCAATCCAGTGCGCGAGCGCGCCGCGGGCGGCTTCGGTAGCGCCGAAGCCCATGCCGTCACGTTCTTCCGGTTTGATGTAAAATTCGCCGTCGAGGTCAATTTGTCCCAGCCACTGGTTGATGTATTCGTACAAACGCGGGGCTTCGTGTACGCGGGCGAGTGTGCGGGTAAACACACTTGGCCCCATTTTTTGCATTACATCTGCAAAGAGCGGATCTTTTGTTTGATGATCCATATTGGCCGGGTTGGCGGCCATAATCACGCGCGCCAGGGGTCCAACTTCTGCGGCAAATCCGTCGTAACGGGGTGCTTTGGCCCAGGAATATTTACCCCCGAAATCGGTATCGCCCAGGTGTTGGGCAGGAACCGGAACAGGGAAGTTTTCTTTCCAGGGGTGTTCTGCGGGCACATCGGCATACCAGGAGTGTTTTACGTGCTCCTTAATCTGCATGTGGTCGAAATTGTGCCAATTTTGTCCGTCGAAGAAACCGGAAGGACTGATAAGCGCCTGGTTGCGGCCTTCAACCGTGGGGTTGTTGTAACGGTCTTTGTGGAGGTAGGTACCATAAGCGAGGAATTTACCTACCCCCTGGCCAAATTTGTCCAGTCCGAACTCGAGGCTGGCCCGAATAAACAAGCCGAGGTCACTGTTGCGCTGGCTTTCGTTTTCTTCCACCCAGGCCATAAGATCATCCCAGGATTTCACCTGGAGGTAACGTTCGATGGAGCAGCCCAGCCAGGTTGTTTCCAGCCATTGGTTGCGGAAGAGGTTCATGATGGCATGGGCGCGAGTAATGTCTTTCAGGGTTGGAGCGCACATAACGCCGCCGGGAACCATGTAAGAGGAGTGCGGCCATTGTCCGCCAAACAAGGCATATACTTCCACCGGACGGCCGGAGGCGGTAACACCCGATTGAAAGGAAGTGCCTACATATGCTGCGAAACGTTTTACCACTTCGGCATACAAGGGTTTGTTGGCAAATTTTTTATTTGCCATATCGGTTGCAAAAATCGCATAAAACCAGCGCGGGATAGACTGAATGGTTTCGGTAGCCTGGCCAAGGGCGCGGAGCAGCAAGGCATTGGGTGTGAGGCGTGTTTTCCAGGCCGTATCGAGGGCCGATGAAGCGCAATAAAGGTGCGAGCCGCCGCATATTCCGCAAATACGCGGTGTTACGATGAGGCCCGATTGCGCGTCTTTGCCTTCCATAATTTTTTCAAAGCCCCGAAACATGGCAGCCTGGGTATGGGCGCGGGTAACCACACCATTCTCCATATAAACCTTCACATCGAGGTCGCCCTCAACCCGGCCTACGGGAGATATATTGAGTTCTTTAATTGTAGACATTGGTGTTGGATCAAAATTTTAAAATAAAATTTGGACAAGCGTTTATTTTGAGGTTTGGAAGTGTTCCTGATCTACCCCCATGATGCGTTCCACGCCGCCCATAACCTTTTCAACGCCTGCACGGGTATAGTACCCCAGGCGAGAGACGCCGGTTGGTACGTCTTGAGGAAGGAATCCCATGTATTTCAAGGACTTAAACACGCTGCCTTTTACCAAATCATGGTGCGGGAACCCGGGTTCAGTGCAACCCAGGCAAGGGTGATTGGCGCGGGTTTTGCTGGAAACCCGGTTCCATAGCACGCGGTTGCAGCTGGCACGGGTCATTGGCCCCCGGCAACCCACTTCATAAAAGAGACAACCACCACGTTTGCCAAATCCACCATCCATTTTTTGAGCAAAACTGATGGCATTGGTGCAACCGGTTTGAACAAAATCGGTAAAAAATGTTTTGGGCCGATGGTATTCATCTACCAGTACATCTTTGATGCGGCCGGTGGCAATGGCAACCAGAATTTGAGAAATCCAGTCAGGATGTGCCGGGCAGCCAGGAATATTAATTACAGGCAAAC
>JAGWYI010000338.1 GCA_018969455.1 Bacteroidota bacterium
TCAATTTTTACCGGCAATTCGGCTGATTGTCACATTATTTTTTATTTCCTCCATGGCCGCGGAAATTGCGCGTTGGCGAAAACTCACCGAGTTTGTGGCCTACCATGTTTTCGGTTACAAAAACTGGAACGAATGTTTTGCCGTTGTGTACTGCGATGGTTTCACCCACCATATCGGGGATGATCATAGAGGCACGGCTCCAGGTTTTGATGACCTGTTTTTTGTTACTTTGTTTTGCTTTAGCCACTTTTTCCAGCAGTTTATGGTGGATGTAAGGGCCTTTTTTGAGTGAACGCGGCATATCCTTTTGGATGCTATGGTGATACTAGGATATTATTTAGTTTTCAGCACTTTCCCATCTTTACGGGTAATGATGAGCGAGTTAGAGGCTTTCGTTTTGCTTCGGGTTTTAGCACCTTTAGATTTGAAGCCTTTGCGTGTACGTGGGTGACCACCAGAAGCGCGACCTTCACCACCACCCATCGGGTGATCGACGGGGTTCATGGCAACAGGACGGTTGCGAGGGCGCCATCCTTTCCAGCGCATACGACCGGCTTTACCCATGATTTCGAGGCTGTGATCGGAATTTCCTACAATTCCGACCGTTGCACGACAGGTAAGCAGAATACGGCGAACCTCACCGGAGGGCAATTTGATAACTGCATATCGATCTTCCTTACCCATCATTTGACCGCTCATGCCAGCGCTGCGCACCAAAACTCCACCCTGACCAGGAGTCAGTTCAATGTTGTGGATGAAAACGCCGAGTGGTACTTCAGACAGAAAGAGGCAGTTTCCGGTTTCGGGTGCTGCTCCTTTGCCGGAGGTAACAACCTGACCAACTTCCATGCCTTTTGCGGCAAGGATGTAAGCTTTTTCACCGTCTTCATATTGAATCAGCGCGATGTAAGCACTGCGATTCGGGTCATATTGGATAGACTGAATGGTTGCGGCGCCTTGTTTGTCGCGGCTGAAATCGACAATACGATAGCGACGTTTATGACCGCCACCCCGATAGCGCATGGTACGACGGCCGTCGCTATTGCGACCGCCGGTACTTTTGTTGAAACCCAACAGCGATTTCTCGGGCTTAGCGCCTTTGGTCAGCTCCTCACGGGAAACCGCAACGCGGTAACGCTGACCAGGTGTGATTGGATTGAATTTTTTAACTGCCATGTTATATGGTAGTGATGAGTTATAAGTTTAGGTGAGGCATATACATCACCTGTCGCTTGAAGAACTAAACCTCTTCGCTTGGTCCGAAAATATCGATTGTTTCGCCTGGAGGCAGGGTAACAAATGCTTTTTTATAGGCAGATTTGGTACCACGAACAACCGTAGTTTTGGTACTACGTGATTTGGGTTTGCCCGGAATAACAGCGGTATTAACACTTTCAACGGCAACGTTGAACATTTTTTCCACTGCTTTACGGATTTCAATTTTATTTGCGTCTCTGTTTACCACAAACGCATAGGTATTGCGTTTATCGGCAAGTGCAGTAGACTTTTCGGTGATGACCGGCTTGATCAAAATTTGCTTAGCCATGACTTATTGGTGCTGTGTCCCCGGTTTGAAGCCGGAGCGCATTTTTTAAACGCAGTTTTCTTTAATCTTTTCCACCGCGCTTTCAGCGATTACAAGTGCACCGGCATTGAGGATCTGATAAGTATTCAGATCGGAAGCAGGAGCGATACTTGCTTTGTCGATGTTGCGGCAAGAGAGGTAGAGGGTTTTGTCGTAAGCACTCAAAACCGTAAGCGGTTTCAAGTGTGCCACCTTGAGTGCCTGCAGAATCACATTGAATTCGCGGGTTTTGGGTGTTTCGAAGGAAAAATCTTCTACAACGATGATTTGGCCGGCCTTGGCTTTTGCAGACAACGCGCTTCTACGTGCGAGTTTGCGTACTTTAGCGTTCACCTGGATGTCGTAATTGCGAGGGCGTGGGCCGAAAACACGTCCGCCACCCCGATACAACGGGTTGTTGATATCGCCTTTACGAGAACCGCCAGTTCCCTTTTGTTTGTGCAATTTGCGGGTAGAACCGCTCATTTCACTGCGTTCTTTCGATTTGTGTGTACCTTGACGCTGGGCGTTGAGGTAGCGTTTCACATCGAGCCATACGCTGTGCTCATGTGGGTCGATGCCGAAAACCTCATCTGGCAGTTCAATGGTGCGGCCAGTGGATTCTCCTTTGATGTTATGGACCGTTACGTTCATTTCCGAAGAAATTTAAGGTCGTGAGTTATTTTTCGATGACTACGTAGGCGCCTTTGTGTCCGGGTATTGCACCTTTGATCAGAATCAGGTTCTGATCGGGGAATACTTTTACGACTTGCAGGCGGCGCACTTTTACCTGTGAATTGCCCATGTGTCCGGCCATGCGCATCCCCTTCATTACTTTCGCAGCGAAGGAAGAGTTACCAAGCGAACCGGGTGCACGTAAGCGATTGTGCTGACCATGTGTTTGTTGCATAACACCGCCAAAACCATGGCGTTTTACCACCCCTTGGAAACCCTTACCTTTAGAGGTACCGGTTACCACCACCTTGTCGCCCTCTTCGAAAATTTCATTTACCGTGATCAAGTCGCCGAGTGTTTTAGCCAGCGTCATGTTGCGGAACTCCATCACTTTATGTTTTGGAGCGGTTCCGGCTTTTTCGAAGTGACCTGCCAAGGCAGCAGGTGTATTTTTGGGTTTGCGATCACCGTAGGCCAGCTGCAATGCGCTGTAACCATTGGTATCTTTGTCAATCACTTGCGTGACAACACAGGGGCCAGCTTCAATAATGGTAACGGCGATGTTTTTGCCGTTTTTGTCGTAGATGCTGGTCATCCCAACTTTTTTTCCAATCAGACCGTTCACTTGTTCTGAGTTTAATGTTTGAACGATTGCTTGTTATTTCTGGGTTTCAATTGTTTTGGAAAAACAAAAAGCGATGATCCGACCTTGCGGAACCGCTTTCGGTTGAGACAGTTATCCGCAAAAGCGCGACACTTTGATTTCAACCGGAAACAACAGAATTTTTCTTTGAATGCGAATTACGTGAGCTTGACTTGAATGTCAACACCGCTCGGAAGTTCCAACTTGGAGAGCGCGTCCACCGTTTTTTGGGTGGGCGTGTAGATTTCAATCAAGCGCTTGTGGGTGCGCAACTGGAACTGCTCGCGAGCTTTTTTATTCACGTGCGGGGAACGAAGCACAGTGAAAATTTCTTTCTCGGTTGGCAGCGGAATCGGGCCAGTCACAACGGCTCCACTCGCACGTACAGTCTTTACGATCTTCTCAGTAGACTTGTCTACCAAGTTGTAGTCGTAAGACCGAAGTTTGATGCGAATTTTTTGATTCATTACCTGAAATGTATTGAGAATTAATTAGTTCGCTTTAAAATGGAGACTTTGGTAAGCCCATCTTCGAAAAGCGAGCGCAAAGGTAAGCGCTTCAGTATCGAATTTCCAAGCTGAGTTGAAAATATTTTTTAAAAAATAAAGAAATAAAGGAACCTTTTCTTGGGTTTGGATTTTACGACTCTAGTACCAAGGCTAATATTTCAGGCGTATTGATGCTGTTAAAACCAGATATATGAAACTGGTAGAATTGTATTATTTTGTTTAATAGTATTTTACGTTCCTTTTGAGGAATTTGAATGGTATGGCAATGTTCGAGTGGCGTATGCAGCAAATGAAGCATGTATTTGGTAAGTTCGGGAGGGATGCTGGCTGCGTGATTGGGCATGCCAGGTAAGAAGGTACCTTCTTTTAAATCGAAATGTAAGGGCTCATCGGGCTCTATTTCGAGCACTGGTTGAAAACCCAGGAGTCCCGACAGGTGGAGCAAAAAGTGTAGGTGAACATTGGGTAAGGGATGCCGGGTGTGGTCGAGCCAGGCGATGTTATTGAAAATAAAATCAAACAAGTCCGGATCGTGATTTACATCGGTTATGGTTTTTCGGCAAATTTCGGCCATAAACAAGGCAACAGCCCCTTTTTTTAGTTCAAAAGGAATGGCTTGTAGCATCAAGCCTGCCCGTAATTCTTTTATGCGGTGCAAAGCTTCGGGATCTTCTTTAAAATAAACGATGCACTCAACTACCATCATGGGTTGAAATAAACTGTATGGAATGGCCGATTTGGCCGAACGAACGCCGGAAGCGATAAAGCTATGCAAGCCTTTTTGTTCTGTTAGAATATCTGCAATTACACTTGTTTCGCCATATTTTACAGCGCGCAGTACGATTCCTCGGGTTTGGAGTAACATATATTATATGGTGTGTGCGGTAGGTTTTTCGAATAACTGGTCGAGTTGGGTTGCATAATTAGGCAAGCTGCTCCTGAATCTGTCGGGGAATATATAATAATGGTGAATCATGACCGGAAGTACATCTATTCCTGCCAAACCGATGGTTTGTTCTATCGAACCTCGGTCCATCCCACTTACATGGGAAAGTTGGTCCCAAATATCTTCCTCTGAAGGAAGCGGCCAATTTGCATCGGGGTGTAACATTATATAGGCACGGGCGAATTCATGGAGGCCAATGTTGTAATATCGATTTGGTTGCATACATCCGAGTGCAAGTTCTCTTGCAGAAAAAATAAGGCATCCATCGGCTTCATACAATTCGGAGCTATGCGGGAATGGGTACTCCGGGCTGGGAAACGGCAAAGGATATACAATGACCTTTTCAAATTTTTTAAAGAGAAAGTCGTTTTTCCAAAAGGTAATGGTGGCGGCCTGAATGCTAATCATGGTGCTCAAATCAGGGGGGAGCTCGTCTTCAGGGAATGCGATGGGGGTCCAATCGAGGTTCATATTGAACAAAGCAACCCGTGCTCGGAACCGACGCTTTTCAAGCGGTGGTAAATTTTTATAAAATGGGGCGCTGCGTTCAACCAAACGGGTTAGACCTTCGCTGAGATCGGGCGGCCATTTTTGGTACCACCACCAATTTATTTGTGGAGCCAACACATAAGCCAAAATGGCGGTTACGAGAAAGGGAATCATATAAGGGGCATAGGAGGCATCCAGTTTCCAGGCGAGGTACAGGCACAACAAAACGGGGAGAAGCAGAAAAAAAACAATTCGATT
>JAGWYI010000339.1 GCA_018969455.1 Bacteroidota bacterium
ACGCCTGGGAAATATTGTTCGTAAACCCATTTATACCCTGGCCGATTACCACCTCAATCAGGTTGTCGATTGATGCCAGCATTCTGACAAACACATTGACTATCAATATCATAAACTATGTCTAAAGAAATAAAACGCATCGCTGTATTCACATCGGGTGGAGATGCGCCGGGTATGAATGCCGCCATTCGCGCCATTGTACGCAATGCCATCGACAATGATTTGCACATTTATGGCATCATGCGCGGGTATGAGGGAATGATAGATGGGAACATTCGGCGTTTGGAAACCACCGATGCCAGCAACATCATTCATCGGGGCGGTACCATCCTGAAAACAGCCCGCAGCATGCGTTTTATGACGCCGGAAGGTCGTAAAATGGCGTATGAAACGCTGATAGACAATGACATAGACGCGCTCATTGCCATCGGCGGAAATGGTACCTTTACCGGGGCTTCCAAATTTATGGAGGAGTACCCCGATATTCCTATTCTCGGTATTCCCGGAACCATAGACAATGATTTATACGGCACCGATTTTACCATCGGTTTCGACACAGCAGTGAATACGGCGGTTCAGGCTGTTGACAAAATCCGCGATACGGCCGATTCACACAACCGCTTGTTTTTTGTAGAGGTCATGGGCCGTCATTCGGGGTATCTTGCCTTACACACGGCCATTGCCGGCGGCGCAGGGGGTGTTTTGATCCCGGAAGAAGAAGCAAGTATTGACGATTTGGTAAAATTGTTAAAACGAAGCGCCAAGCGTGCCAAATTATTCAGCATTGTGATTGTTGCCGAGGGAAACCACATGGGTACGGTGTATGATATTGCCCAAAAAGTTTCAGAACATATTGCAGTTTACGACGATATCAAAGTTACGGTTATTGGGCACCTGCAAAGGGGCGGATCTCCTTCGGCATTCGACCGGGTATTGGCCAGTATTTTGGGCTTCTCTGCCGTAGAATCTCTGATGCAAGGTAAAAAAGGCATGATGGTGGGTATTCGAAACAATTCCATTCATCTTACGCCCTTTGAAGATGCCATCAGCAAAAAGAAAAACATGAACAAGGATCTGTTGCGAATGTCGCATATTATGGCCCAGTAAATATTTATGTTTTTTTCATGCGATTTTGAAGGAATTTTTGGATAAATTGGGTGGTAAAAAATAGGATGATCAAAAAACTGGTAAATATTAAAAACCACTTTGTTGCCGTTAAAAAACCTGCAATCCGCGCTAATAATGGGTTGAAACTGGGGTATTGCAACAACATAAAGCTGATCAGTATATTTTCTGCCCAATCTGTTATGCCAGAATAAATGGGTATTATACTTCACGCTGCATGGTTTTGTGCATAACAATCTTTATAATTCAGTAAAATTCAGCGAAATCCATCCTGATTAATCCACAAAATCCGGCGAATCCTGGTATAAAATAATTAAAAAGCAACGATCATTTTAGATTCTAAAGCCTGCTTTTCACCATTTTGGAGGGTCACGATCCAAATGCCCTGGTTATGAGTACTTAAAAAACTTGCGGGCAAAAGGGTTTGGATCTGATAGGGGCCAGATGGAACCCCCGTTATTTGATTGGAAACAAGGGTTTGCCCCTGCATGTTTACCAGGCGGCAGTTCAAATTGCCGGAAAAAGGCAGGTTCAATTTGCAAACCAGGCGGTCGTTTTCAACAGGATTTGGATTGATTTCCATTTGAAGTGGCCAATTTTGCCGCGCCTGATGCACGCCTGTCGCACAGGCGGGTGGGACTTCCGGGCACCAGCTTCGGGCTGCCAGCGTACAATCGAGCACAAAAGGATTGGGTTTCCCCTCCTGGTATGGTGCAATGCGCCAGGTTTTGACCAATTCCGCGGAGTCGGCAGGGTCTTTCTCGTTCCATTGGCATAAAGTAAGCCGCATGATTCCAAAATAATTGGGATCTGCCGCATTCGCTTGTCCGCGATACACCGTATAAAAGTAAAACACGGCACGGGCAAGATCACCTTTTGACTTTTCTCTGGGTTCAAATGCCGTTTCATTCGATTCGGCATAGGCATCAATGTTGGATGTGGGTTTTGTCGAGAACGATTGGTTGTTTAAAAACCATTTATCGGTCTGATTATCAGGTATATCCAGGAAGGGTTTGTCTCCCCGTGCTTCATTTACGGGAATACGCGCAGGAAAAAGATGATGCATGTCGCTCCGGGCATTCCCGTCGAGTGCGCCTTTGGCTTGCGGATAGGCGTGTTCGGTGTTCATGCCACTGGTGCTACCTCCCAGATAAATGTACTGGGTTGGGTCTTTGGTTGGGTCGAGGTAAAGGGTATGTCCCGAATAAATACAACGAATGCTGTCATCGTCAATGCCTAACACCTTGGCATACAGGGTGTCGCGCGATTTGGCATAATCCAACACTACCGCCGGGCGATAATGACTGGCCAAACTGTCGATCAGCTCATCGCCAAACAGATTGGGATAAACTGATTCGAAGCCGTTTTGTGCAAAAACGGGCGAAACAATGGCACAGGCGATACCAAGTAAAAAAATCAATCTGTGTTTCATGGCAGGTGTTGGCAAGGTTGGGTAGACTGGTTTACAGGGCAAAGATAGCGTGTTCCCAAAGGTAGGTGCATTCAAATTTTAAGTTCTGCCTGAATCCATTGAAGAAAATAATTTTTTTCTGTGAGCACTTTTTCTTCCGTTACTTCTTGCCTCAGTTTTTGGAGGGCCTTTCGGTTATAAGGGTCTGTCTGGATCAATTTTTCGGTGTATTTTATGATGTTGAGGTAATTGGTTCGATGATATCCCAATACGCGTTTCCGATGAATGTAATTGCGCATCGCATCGAGGTGCGACTGCAGGGTGTCAAATTCCTTTGTTTCAAAAAAGGTTTTAAGCAAAAGGGTTTTAGCGGCCAGGTTGCGTAAAGGGTCGCGATAATTGGCTTTTTGCAACAGTTCAAGCACATAATCGTAGCGTTTGCTTGCATATTCCAAACGGGCCAGGTTGAAGCTAAAGGCGCTTTCGCGGTATTTTTTTTCGAGTTTGTTCTTGTATTCGTTGATAAAAAAACGCACCCATTCCAAATCCTGTGTTTGAAGCCCGGCTGCTACAATGTTATGGTAGGTAAAGCGCGATAAAATGCCGTTTTCAAGCAAATATTCTTTTCTCAGGCCTTCTTTATAAAGTTCCAGAACTTCATCTACATATTCGGATTTTCCGGCATTCAGGCTTCGAACACAATGGTTTATTGCCCAAATATACAATCCGTGCATTTCCTCTTTGGAAAATCGTGCCGCATGATCGAATAATGCATTTTTGAAAGCATGGAAATGGCGGTTTTCATCGGGTTCATGCAGCATACGATAACACAGCAGATACACCTCCAGGGCAGGGTGGCTCTTCCATGAAAGTTGCGCTAGCCTTTCTATGAATGCAGGTATATCCTTATACTCGTTTCTGACATTTGGATACACACTTTGGTGCGCAGTCATTAAACAAATCAGCCGCATTTTGCGGATGTAGTAGGAAATATCCGACAACTCGGAGATCAGGTGCAGCAACTCAATTTCAGTTGGCTGATTCACGTACACTTGTTGGAAATGTTCCCATTGCAGTTGTTGACTCCATTCGTAATAATCCAAATCGCGGAGGGGCTGTTTTTCCAGTTTGCGTTCAAGTTCCTTGCGCGTACGCTCGAATGCTTCCGGCATGCCGCGTTTTCGATAGGTCGAAGCCAACATTAAATCCTGTTGCAATGGATTGTCTTCCAAGGCTTTAATGACCAAAAAGCGCTCCGTTAACTGCAGGAGATAACTCATCAGCAAGCGGAGTTTTTGCTCGTCGTATAGACTCGAACCGCTTATTTTCTTCCATATTTCCACCTTGTCTGGCACAGGGCTGGAAACAATCATCAAAGTATACAATTCAATCAGGTCTTTACGCTGATTGAAATACGGCGATTCCAAAAATTTCCGAAAAGCATTGCGTTCAGTGGGCGATAAACTTTGCAGTACTTGATATAAAACGCTTTTTTCCATACCACAAAGATAATAAGACAAATTTCATAATCTAATTTATTGTTTTTAAGTTAAAATATTGATATTCAATATAATAAATTAAAAAAAGTTAAAAAAGCAATCTACAAGTTTGAAAAAATGATTTTGTTGCTTCAAAGGATGCGCCGCACTTTTGTATCGTTCGAAAAGAGTGCCTCTTATAAAGCGAACCCATCATTCCAAAACCACAAACAGAAATGATCCTAATCCGATGAAAAATGCGTTTATTCAACCTTTGAATTTTTATCACATGAACCAACTTCTCAAGCCAGTACTTATCCTGCTGCTGTTTCTTAACACCATGCGCCTATGGGCGCAGGATTGCCAAAATGACACCATCAAGCCTGTCTGTTTGCCGCCGGCCAATGTTACGGTCAATTGTCAAATTTTCGACCCCACTTTGGCTGCTTATGGAAACGCCCTGGTTTCAGACAACTGCTGCCTGGATTCAACCCGCCAATACCTAAACCAACGCGGCTTAACTCACCTTGCCAATTACAGCGATTTTGATCTCAATTGCAACAAAGGAACCATCCTGAGGGTCTTTAAAGCATATGACTGTAAAGGAAACATTTCGGTTTGTATACAGAAAGTAGAGGTTCAATACCTTCAAGATTATTACGTGCGATTTCCGAACGACATGATTATCACCGAGTTTAATGGGTCCGGGTTCTACGGAACGCCCGAGATTTTCGGCAAGGGTTGCGAACTTATAGGCACTTCGTACGCCGATGAAGTTTTTACCAACCTTCCCAATGGTGACATTCGACTGGAGCGCACCTGGGCTATCATTAACTGGTGCACATATAATCCCAACCAATTGGTTACAGTGGTGCCCAATCCTCAACCCCAGGTTTTTGAATTTAACACGCAAAATTTGCCAGGGCCGGTTGTTTCGGCCGATGGAACCCTGGGAATCTGGGCGCCAACCATCACAAAGGTGCATCCTTACGACCAGTCGCCCACCAATTATGCCTCTTTTTACAACAGCCAGGCCAATGGTTATCAATATAAACAATTCATTTA
>JAGWYI010000340.1 GCA_018969455.1 Bacteroidota bacterium
TCAAAAAGTATATGACGATTTTAGCAAAGCCCTCGACGATGTGGAAGCCCGCATCGCTGCCGGTGGCGCCAAACTCAACAGCGTGTTTGAAGACCTCAAACAAATGCAGCGCCGTTACCGCGATGCCAAAATGAGCAATGAACATCGCAATAAACTCTGGGAACGGCTCGATGGCGCCTTTAAAGCCGCAAAAGAACGCAAATTCGGCAAAGAAGCCAATGAAGGATCTGTAACCGAACGCCATGAACGCCGCCTGAGCGGACTGGATGAAGCCATCAAACGCATGGAAGACAGCATCCGACGTGATGAAGAAGAACTGGCCTTCCAACGTAAAAAGGTAAATACAACCGAAGGCCAACTGGAAGCACAAATACGGATGGCAAAAATAAAAATGGTGGAAGAACGCCTCTCTTCTAAGCACGAAAAACTGGCTGAAATGACCCGTACACGCGCTGATGTGGAAAAACAATCCAATGTGGCGAAAGAAAAAGAAAATAAACGGGCAGAAAAAGAAGCCGAAAAACAACGCATCGAAAAAGCCAAAGAACAGGTAAAATCGGAAATTGCAGCCGGTATTCGCTCCAAAAACAACCGAAACGAAGAACAAAACCAAGATTCCCTCTTTGAAGCCGCAACAACTGTTATCGGTGATGTTTTGCTCGATGCGCTCGATACCGCTAAAGCTGTTGCTGTAGTTGCCTCCGAAAAGGCCGGCGAAATGCTGGAAAACGTCATCGAAAAAATGGAAGATGTAGCCGAAGCGCTCCAAACAAAAAAAGAAGAAACTGCTCCGGAAACTACACCAGCCAATCCAGAACCAGAACCCGAAACTGCCCCTGTGGCTGAGGCGCCAACGCCAGAGCCCCTCACTGAAACCACTGCTGAAGTGGGGACTGAACCCGCCGCAGAAGAGCCTGCAACAAGCGAAACCAATGAAGCAGTCGCAGCAACTCATGAACCTGCCGCTCAAGCTGCTGAAACAGATCAAGACTCAAAAGGAGACGCCTAGTTTTCGCGCCTTCTTTTTGAACCGCGCACAGGCGCTTGCACCGGCTCTACATTTGGAGCAGCACACAATCGCATGATATGTTGCGCATGATGCACAATATCAACCCGAACATGGAGCCTGCTCTGTGTTCGGGTTTTTTATTGACCAAGTTTTTATGCTGAACTCCGCCTGAAAGGCAGTTTTATTACTTAATGGAGTCCTCTGATTGTTGTGAATTGGGCATGCACAATTGCAAGCGGCCGAATACAGTTTCTTCTTATTCCACAATTTATACCAGGATTCGCCGGATTTTGTGGATAAATCAGGATGGATTTCGCTGATTTATAATAATTTATAAAGATCGTTATGCACAAAATCTGGCGGCGTAAAGTATACAAAACCAATAACCATAGCCCTACGACGAAAATCAACATTTGGATGGCACACAAAAAAATCGGCCCTGATGAGATCAGGACCGATTTTTTAATTTTGGTACGCCAATTTGAGGTACCACGATTTGGAGGAAAAGCCCGAATGAGGCAGGATCAAACTTATTTAGTCGGCGTTTTTTTACCGCTGGTTTCCACTTTTGCACTTGCGGTTACCGGCGCTTTTCCGGAAATAATATCCTCGCGCGTCAGGTCAATTACAAAGGCAGATGCAATGAACACCGATGAGTAGGTACCAAAGAACATACCCACCAACATACCAAAGGCAAAACCTTTGATGGCGCTACCGCCAAAGAGGAACAACAACAAAACCACCAGGAATACGGTGCCAGAAGTAATCAATGTACGGCTCAACGTAGTATTAATTGCAAGGTTGAATACCTCCTCTTTCTTGCGGCCACTGAACGTATTGATAAATTCGCGAATACGGTCATATACGATTACCGTATCATTCACAGAGTAACCAATTACCGTAAGGATGCAAGCAATGATGGCCTGGTCAATTTCCAGCGAGAATGGTACAATACCGTGCAGCAAAGAGAAAAATCCGATGGTAATCAATACGTCATGGAACAAAGACAGTACTGCACCCAGGGAGAACTGCCAGCGACGGAAACGAATCAGCAAGAAAATAAAGATCAGAGCCAGGGCCCAAAACGCTGCCAGGAAGGAGGAAGATCGAATGTCGTCAGCCACGGTCGGACCAACCTGGCTGGAACTTGTGATATGCGTTCCATATCCATCTGTTTTGCGGAAATTGGCCAAATCACTGTTGTATCCTGCCGCAACAACTCCCTCGTGCATCTTCGCAATAACGCGTTCTGTAACATCGGGCGACTGCTCGTTGATCAGGTAAGAAGTTGTGATGTTGTAAGTATTTTGGGTATTGACCGCCTTGATCACCGGATTGCCTTCCAAAGTGGTGGTGAGCGTTGAACGCAATTTTTCTATATCCACCGCTTGGTCAAACTGCACATTGAAGGAGAAGCCCCCTTTAAAGTCAACCCCCAATTCAAATCCGCGGGTAAAGAAAGATGCCACGCCGATAAGAATTAAGGTGGCAGAGAAAATGTAAGCGATTCGGCGTTTGCCCATCCAATCGTAGTGGAAGCCTACCAGCCAATTTTCCGACCATTTGCGGCTGTAGTTAATATCCCAGCCTCTTTCGATCCAGTAATCGGTCAGCATTCGTCCTACGAGTACTGCGGTAAACAAGGAGCAGAGAATACCCACCAACAGTACGGTACCGAAACCTTTAATTGGGCCCAGACCGAAATACATCAATACCATGGCGGTAAGCAAGGTAGTAACGTTGGCATCGATGATGGCCGACAAGGCACGATGGAATCCTTCGGCAACGGCTTTAACCATAGGCATGCCGTTGCGCAATTCTTCCCGTATCCGTTCGTATATGATTACATTGGCGTCAATGGCCGTTGCGAGCGTCAGTACGATACCTGCAATACCAGGGAGTGTGAGCACAGTACCCATGGATGCCAATGTTCCGATGATAAAGAACAAGTTGGCAAGCAGAGCGATTACAGAAATCAGGCCGCCTTTGTTGTAGTAAGCGATCATAAATCCGCACAACATCAGCACCGACAAAATCATGGTAAACAAAGATTTGTTGATGTTTTCAGCACCCAAAGACGGACCCACCTGACTTTCCTGAACGATATGTGTTCCGGCAGGAAGTTTACCTACCTGAAGAATGCTGGCAAGGTCTTTTGCTTCATCGAGGGAGAAGTTACCCGTAATTTGGGAATTACCGCCTTCAATGGCGCCATTAACGCTGGGCGCGCTAACCACTTCATCATCGAGCAAGATGGCAATTTCGCGCCGACCGCCTTCGTATGCGCGCCGGGTCATATCGGCCCATATTTTGGCGCCGTCATTGTTCATGCTCAAACTTACCGTAATTTGGCCACTGGTTGGGTCGGGCTGTTCGCTCGCATTGGTTACGACCGAACCATCGAGTGGTGCTTTCCCATCGGAGCTGCGTTTTTTGATGGCATACAAAATGAATTTGCCAACACCCGTTTTCCCACTTTCCCCTTTGTCTTCAATGCCCTTTTGAGCCCATTTAAATGCCAGATCGGCTGGGAACATGGAAGCAATTTCCGGACGACTCAGGTACTCGTCGACCAATTTCATTTTATTTTTATCGGCATAACCAATCACAGGCGACGCACCCTGATTGTTTAGTTCGAGTATAGCGCGCAGAGGGCCTGCAGTTTGCTCAGACTGGTCTAGTTTGCGTTCTTTCACCACCATTTCTTTCGCTTTGGTGGTATCGGGCAACCCGTTTGCGCCTTTTGGATATTCGTAGGTGGTATCCTTAACGATGTTGGTTTGAGCGGTGGTATCGCCGGAGAGCAGGCCTTTCAACTTTTGATCGGCAGCCACCAATTGAGCGGCAACGCCTTCATCGCCCATGCGGTAGGTATCCCAGAACTCCAATTTCGCAGAACGTTGCAGCATATTGCGTGCGCGTTCGGGGTTGTCGATACCAGGCAATTCCACCAAAATCAGGTCACGCGTCGCATCCAGGCTCACATTGGGCTGTACCACACCAAGTTTATCGATACGCTGTTTCAAACGCTTATAAGTTTCTCCTACGGTTTGGTTCGCCAGGTCGCGCAGGGTACGCAAAACATCCGCATCGGGAGAATCAAAATTGATTTTCCCTTTTAAGGACTCATTGCGGGCAAAAACAGAAGCCAATGGCTTGCCGCCACTCAATTCCTTCCAGGTTTGTGCAAACAAGGTAATGAAATCGGCCTGTTGTGTTTTTTGTAATTCCGTCGCTTTTGTCAATGCCTGATCAATTACAGGATCGGAGTTGCCCAATGAAAGACTTTTGATAAAGTCGCGCAAATCTACCTGCAACAAAACGCTCATGCCGCCTTTCAAATCGAGGCCCATCGCCAATTGACTTTTTTTCAAATCGGCATAAGTGAACTTTTTAATCAGGGGAATTGAAAAAACCGTCTCTGTGGACAAGGAGTCCAGATATTGGCTATAATAGGTGTTCCAGGCCACTTTAGGGTTTCTGGATACCATATCATGAGCATAACTCCGCGCCTTGCTTTCCACATTATTCGTTGGGATAATCAGCAAAAACTGGTACAGACACACGAGAGTGAGCGCGATGAGGAAAAATCTTACTACGCCTTTACTTTGCATACCGCGTTACAAGTGAGTGAAAGAAATTTTAAGTGTTTGAGAATCTGAAGTTTAGTTGCCTATTTATTTCTATTCCTTTGAAAATGAGAAAATAAGCACCTACTCAACAGAATCCTGTTGGTAAAAAGCGCGCAAATATAGGTAGAATGCCTGAAACAAAAGGTTTTTTCTAAAATGCTGTGTAAATTTAGTCGAAACATTATGACGCCCGCGTTTTTCGTCGAACTTTTTGGGCCAAACACCGGCTCTAAAGCCAGGTGCTTTGTTATGCCCCGCGCTGATTGCCCCTCATTTATCGGGTATGTCCAGGACAAAAGTATCCCGTATGACGTATACCAGGATTCGCCGGATTTTGTGGATAAATCAAGATGGATTTCGCTGATTTTTAATGATTTATAAAGATCGTTA
>JAGWYI010000341.1 GCA_018969455.1 Bacteroidota bacterium
AAGGAAATACCCTTTACGAAACCGAATACCTCAATCAGGTTCTGGGAATTAAAAAAGGCGATGTATACAATCAGGAACTGCTTGGTACCCGTTTGCAGTTCAGCCAGGACGGACGCGATATTTCTTCCTTGTACCTCGACAATGGATACCTGTTTTTCCGGGTCGATCCGGTGGAAACAGCCGTTGAAAACGACTCCATCGACCTTGAATTGCGCATATTTGAAGGCCCGCAGGCCACCATCGACCGCGTTGTAATAAAAGGCAACGACCGTACCCACGAACACATTATCCGTCGGGAATTGTACACCCGACCAGGCGACAAGTTTAGCCGCTCTGATATCATTCGCTCTCAACGCGAAATCATCAATCTGGGTTATTTTAACCAGGAAAATCTGGGAATCAACACGCCCGTAAATCCCGACCGCGGTACGGTAGACGTAGAATATACAGTAGAAGAAAAACCTTCCGACCAATTGGAGCTTTCTGCCGGTTACCAACCCTCTACTGTTTACAGCAGAGGGGGCATTATTGGTACCCTGGGCGTAACGTTTAACAACTTTTCGCTCCGGAATGTCAAAAACAAAGAAACCTGGAACCCGCTTCCGCAAGGCGACGGACAGCGACTCAGCGTGCGGGGCCAAACTTCGGGAGAACGCTTTCAATCCTACAACGCTTCTTTCACCGAGCCCTGGCTGGGAGGTAAAAAACCCAACTCGCTCACCGTTGCCGGATTTTATAACCGATATGCCTATGGATTTCCCGGATCCAGCAATTACCAGCGCCTCGCTATTATTCAAGGGACCATCGGATTCGGAACCCGCCTGAAATGGCCCGACGATAACTTCGTTTTCCGGGCCGACCTCGATATCCAAACCCTGAAACTGGATCAATGGCCCGGCTTCCGCGACGACAAAAACCGCACGGTAACCAATGGTATTTACCACAACTACAATGTGGCCATGACCCTGGCGCGTAACAGCATCAATGACCCCATTTATCCCAAACAAGGCTCCTTGATCTCCATAAAACTGCAAGCCACACCACCCTATTCCTGGTTTAAATCGGCCAGTTTTTACCAAATTGCCGACGTAAACCAATTGTATAAATATGTAGAATACCTGAAATGGCGCATCGATGCTGAATGGTATACCACCCTTGTGGGCAAATTGGTACTCAAAACCTCTACCAAAACCGGCCTGCTGGGCCGCTGGAACGACAAAACCCCACTTACACCCTTCGAACGTTTCGAGTTGGGCGGTGATGGCTTGAACAACCAGAATGCCGGTTTGAATGGCCGATCTATTGTGAGTTTGCGCGGTTATGAGGTTACGGGAAGCAACCGAAATGGCGATGGCATTATGGATAAATTACCAGGCGGCGCGGGCGTTTTTGCCAAATACACCGCCGAATTGCGTTACCCCGTTTCGCTCAATCCGCAAAGTACCATTTTCGTAACAGCTTTTGTACAAGGCGGAAACGCCTGGCAAAGTGTGAAAGAATTCAACCCCTTCGATATTCGCCGTTCCGCAGGCATGGGTTTGCGCGTATTCCTGCCCATGTTTGGAACGCTTGGTTTCGACTATGGCTTCGGTTTCGACAAGCCCAATTTGATACAGTCGGGTGGAAAATGGAATACGTTTGGGCGCTTCAGCATTGTACTCGGGTTTGAACCCGATTAGAGCCATCAGCGCACCAGGTTCAGAAACATGTTGGTAAACCAGTTCGAATCGGCCTTGATGAGGGTGTCGAGGGTTTGATTGGCCTTGTTTGAAAATTTGCGAATATCCTGTACCACTTCGCAAAAGTGTTCCGACTCGGGTGCATCAGGCTCCACCGATGCGAGTTCGTCGAGCACCTTGATCATGGGCTCCAGTTCGCGCTTTTTCCGGTTGATGATGATTTGCCTAACCACCGTCCACATGTCTTTCTCCGCAACAAAGAACTCTTTGCGTTCGCCCGATTTCAATTGTTTATGCACCAAGCCCCAATCCATCAGGGCGCGAATGTTCATGTTGGCGTTTCCCCTTGAAATGTCGAGCTCTTCCATTACCTGATCGGCTGTCATCGCCTCGGGGGCAATCAGCAAGAGGGCA
This sequence comes from Bacteroidota bacterium, assembly GCA_018969455.1. Taxonomy (GTDB): domain Bacteria; phylum Bacteroidota; class Bacteroidia; order Chitinophagales; family Saprospiraceae; genus M3007. The sequence continues at coordinate 2,094 of JAGWYI010000341.1, forward strand.
TGCACCTGAGCCATGGTTCGGTTGATACCCCAATCGCTTGCCATTTTGCCCCATGATTCGATAAACTTTGCTTTGCCTTCTTGAAATTCCATGCAGTTTCTTTAATTTGAAAAACAAATAAAATGCTTTTTGCGGTAATTTGTTTTCAATAATTCCTGAAAATTACAAAAAGGCAGCACATTGGTATGCAAGCATGCAACGCTTAGGGTCGGGGTTTGTCTTTTAACACATATAAACCGACCCTAATAAGGGACTTGACAGAAGGGAGTATGTATCTTTGGCGCTACAATTTACCACTGTAATGTCGAGCATTCATTCTCGTTTATACATCAAAAATCCGAAAGTACTGGAGTTTGCCGATTTGATTGTGCGTTTGGAACAAGCTCAATCGTTGGAGAGGCTGGGTAGTCATTACTACCGGATTGCCTATGACACCCATTTGTCGTTGAGCAAAATTGCCGACCACAAAGCGCATTTGATGTTGGGCATCAACACCTTGGTACTTTCGTTTGTAGTAACGAAAAAGCACATGGGTATTTTGGCAAAAATGGAACACATGCTCATCCCCGATATCGTCATTATTTGTTTCAGCATCACCTGCATTGTTTTGGCGATTTTGGCAACCCGGCCAGGCATCGCTCCCCGTGTCAGCGAAGGAACCCCGATGAATTGGATCTTTTTTGGCGATTTTACCCAAGCCACGCCAAAACAGTTTGACCGGGCCATCCGCCAGTTTATGCTCGATCCGGCAGCGCGGCAAGAAGCCTTTTCCCGCGACTTATACTGGCTTGGAGTGTCGCTCTCCCGAAAATATTGGTATTTGGCACAATGTTATACCGTTTTTTACATCGGATTGCTTGCAATTGCCGCAGCGTTGGGTTATGTATTGCTCGCAACCGAACTAGGCTGGTAGCCTTGCAGGCCATGAAATTATTTTTACCTGATTGGCGCCAATCCGCAGAACGGCCAATTGTATACCAGGATTCACCGGATTTTGTGGATAAATCAGGATGGATTTCGCTGATTTATTCTGATGTATAAAGATCATTATGCACAAAATCTGGCGGCGTAAAGTATATGCTTCAACCGGCGCGTTTTTGTGCAGGCGCTTTGACTTAAATCATTTAATATACCGCTCAGCCAGACAATGGAGGCTGACTTTCAGGCGGTATTTACACGATCCAGTTTTTATAAACCACTGCCACTATCCGCCCAAAAATCCACTTTATCCATGCTCAACATTGAAGAAACCTCCCCTTGGCAAGGGTTTAAAAACAGTTTCTTACTTTTGCCTTTTGTGGCCAGGAAAGGAACCCGTTTATAGCCTGATTGGCCCTAAAGAACGAAAAACCATGCCCCACATAACAATGAATAAGCCCCTTGAGGCAAAATTCAGGATAAAATAAAACAACCCAAGCATGCAGCAACACATCGATATTCAGGCCTTGAACTACCAGATCCAGATGGAAAGTGCATTTGTAGATCAATTAACGCAAGAAACGGCCAAGGTAATTGTCGGACAGGAACATATGATAGAGCGTCTGATGGTTGGATTGCTCACCAAAGGCCATATTTTATTGGAGGGAATGCCGGGGCTGGCTAAAACACTGGCCATTAAAACCCTCGCACAAGCCGTAGATGCGCGATTTAGTCGAATTCAGTTTACCCCCGATTTATTACCGGCCGATGTGCTGGGTACCATGATTTACAATCCGGCACGAGCCGAGTTTGATGTACGAAAAGGACCTGTTTTTGCCAATTTTGTGTTGGCTGATGAAATCAATCGGGCCCCAGCCAAGGTGCAAAGCGCATTGCTTGAAGCCATGCAGGAGCGACAGGTAACCATCGGAAACACCAGTTTCCCCCTGGAAGAACCCTTTTTGGTGCTTGCTACCCAAAATCCTCTCGAGCAGGAAGGTACATACCCTCTTCCTGAAGCACAACTTGACCGCTTTTTGTTAAAAGTCAAAATTGGATATCCCAGCAAAACGGAAGAACGCAACATCGTGCGCCGGAGCCTGAGTGGAGAACAGCCTTTCATTCACAGCGTTGTGAGCCCGGCTGCGCTCCTGCGCGCCCGCGAGGTGATGCACGGCATCTACATGGATGAAAAAATTGAGCAATACATTATTGATATTGTCTTTGCCAGCCGGGAGCCGCATTCCTATGGCCTGAAAAACCTTTCCCCGCTTATTCAATATGGCGCATCCCCCCGCGCGAGCATCGGTCTGGCACAGGCTGCGCGGGCCATCGCCTTCCTTCGTCACCGCGGGTATGTAATTCCCGAAGATGTACGCGGAATTTGCGCCGATGTATTGCGCCACCGAATTGGGCTGACCTATGAGGCAGAAGCAGAAAATATTACCCAGGAGCACATCATAGAGCAAATTCTGAACCGCGTTGAGGTACCATAGCGCCCTTAAAATCCATAATATTCATGCCGCGTTTTGTTTCAAGTTATCTGAAATTCTTGGTCATCCTGTTGCTGCTAACAGCCTGTCAGGACGCATTGATGGCCCAAAAAAAAGAAACTGCACCCCTTGCCGTGGCTCAGCCCATGCCTCCGGTTTCTGATTCCAGCATCCAAAAACTCTTCAGCAACGGGGTTGCGGTTAAATGGATAAAACGCCTCAAAGGGCGAATCGACGACGTATATCTGATAGATCTGGTGCTGGGCTCGGATGGGCGTAATTGCAAGGGTTATCTCACGTATGTTAAAAGCAAAACCCGATTCAGCATCCAGGGCCCCCTCGATAACGGCCAACTGTCGCTCGAAGAACGCGACCTGAGTGGCAATGTGACCGGACAAATAAAAGGCAGTTTCGATGGGACAAAACTGAATGCAAGCTGGACCAATAAAGCCAACACAGTGGGCAGTAAATTGGACGCCGAGGAATTGCAAGCCGGACAGGCATTTTCAAGCAACTGCTCGG
>JAGWYI010000342.1 GCA_018969455.1 Bacteroidota bacterium
TGCCGGCGACAGCCTGTACGTGTTGATCATTAAAAAACAGGAACTGACCCTGAAGTCTTACGCCCAAAGCCCCGATTTCAAACAAAAAATAAAGGATCTGCTCCAAATCCTGCCCGACCGCAGTTTTCAGGAGAACAACCCGGATGCTTATTATGCAAGCGCTTACACAGTTTATCGCATGCTGTGGCCCTCGGAACATTTGCAGGGAATCCGAAAAGTGAAAATCATTCCGGAAGGGCCTTTGTGTTACCTCCCTTTTGAAGCGCTGCTCACCCGGCCCTACCAGGGACATTATGCCGATGCACCTTATTTGTTGTGGAATTGCGCCATTTCCTACAGCTGGTCGGCTGCCGAACAATCGGGCAACACCGAAATTGCGCATCGGATGCTTTTTGCTGCGCCGTTTGAAAAACAAAGCCGTGACAACTTGCCGCTGCTGGAAAAGAGCAGTTCTGAACGAATTAAAGGCATTTCCGTTCAAATGCTGGAAGGTCCGGCCGCCACAGTAGCCACATTTTTGAAAAAAGCCGATCATTTTGGCGTTTTGCACCTGGCCACACACGCACACGCAGGCGGAAAAACAGAGCCCGGCATCGAGTTTTTCGACCGCACGCTCAACATGCCGGAAATCACCGCACAGCGTTTCAGGGCCGATCTGGTTTCCCTGAGCGCTTGTGAAACCAATACCGGGCAATATGCAGACGGGGCCGGCGTGCTCAGCCTCGCGTACGCATTCGCCTGCGCGGGCGCACAAAGTCTGGCTGCCAGTTACTGGACGGTCAACGAGGCAAGCACCGTGCAATTGTTCCAAACCTTTTACACGCGCTTGTTGAAGGGCGCCGATAAAGCACAGGCGCTGCAAGATGGAAAAACAAGCTATTTGCGGAGTGCCGTGATGGATGCCCGCAAAGCCCCTTATTATTGGGCCGCATTCGTTTTAACGGGCGCCGATGGCCCGATAAAACTCGAAAAAGAGCCATATTGGCTGGAAATGCTGGGCATTGCTGTTGTGGCTTTCGCCCTGGTTGCGGGAATTTGGGCGATGCGTCGCCGCCGGAAGGCTTAACGCAACTTGCGCAACAGGTTTTGGGCGTTTTTATAGTGCATGCTGGATTCCGATATGCCCATCAGTTGGGCCTTGCAGCGGGCAGTATCTTTTCCTTTCAGGTAACATAAAGCCAGGTACCAATTGGCTTCGTCGGCAAGGGTTGTTGAGTTCAAATTGGCAAAGATCTGTGCGGCTTCCGACCATTTTCCGAGTTCAAGCAGGCAAAAGCCCTGGAAAAGTTGCACTTCCCGGTCGTCGGGGTGGCTGCTGAGGTAACGCTGAAAGCCATCTAAGGCGCTTTGGTAGTGCTTATGTTCAAAATCGGTAGCTGCTTTTTGCAAAGGCGTGGCTTCATCGCCTTTTGACACAAAAGCGGTTTCCGGGAAATGGCGGTTGTCGGCATACAATTGTTCTGTGCTGGTCGGGCGCAGCATCCAAAAGGCAAAGCCCAACACGAGCAAGGCCGCTGCGGCCCAATACCAGGGCGGGATGCGCATGCGTTTGGCCATCGCTCCGGGCTCCTGCGGCTGACTGTCTGCGCTTCTAATGGCCTGAATGGTATTCCGCAATTCCTGTTCCGCCGGTTCCGAGGCCCAAATGTTGCGCATGCGCGCGCGGGCGATGCCAGCCACCTCTACTTTTTGAGCCAAAGCCGGGTTTCCCTGCATTGCTGCTAAAAAATCAGAAAGTTCCGTTCCTTCCAATACGCCATCCAGATAATCCTCAATTTTGCTGTCAAATTGCTGCATTTTTTATTTTTTAAGCCTGCATTCAGGTGCAAATCATCGTTGTTTAAACCCAGAAATCAAAATCCGGGTTTTGCAATTGGTCAAATTCGGGGTCTTTCTGAATCAATTCCACCAGTTCACCCGAGCATTCCGACTTTCGCTTGCGCACATAGCCGTATTGGAGGCCGAGCATTTCGGCCACTTTTTGGAGCGGAACACCGGTCCAGGCATGTTTCAGGATTTTTTGGCAACCATCCGGCAGATGGACAAAATTGCGCTCGATCATCTGGTCAAACAGGATGTCGCGCAAGGTCGCTGCCGCTTGTTCCCGGGCATCTCCAAATTCAGATCCCCCCAACGCTTCATTTGTTACCCTCATTCGATTGCGTTTCTTCAATTCATTGATCCACATGCCCTTGCAAACGAGGTTCAAAAAGCCGCCAAAGGGGCAGGTTAATACAAATCCGCTCCGTGCATGTCGGGTCATATAAATCAGCGCTTCCTGCAGCAGGTCTTCAGCGTCTTCCTGGCTCCCCTGGTTTTTATATACATAGCGCACCACCTCATCGGCATACCGATCGTAAATGGTTTGAATAACACGATGGTCATTGTCCAACAAGCCCTGAATTAAATAGGCGTCGGGGTGCTGTTTTACAAATTGGCTCAAAATGAAGTGCTGCTTATGTTAAAAACAAAGGGCTTTTCAGGGAATTCGGAACTGTTTATACCGAAAAGTTCAAATTACCCGAAAGTTTGGCTACAAAGTTAGACGCTTGCAGAAAATATTTATCAATATATACATCTGGAGTGGTAACAAAATGCATGCAACGTGGATATTGAATTACTTGAGTGTACGCGCTTAATGTTGTTTCTCCCCAGGCTGCCAAATGAAAACGACCCGATTTAATCCAAACCTTGCCTGGGGATTTTTGAAATTCTGTTCTAAACAATCCTTACAACCCCATGTATTTTAATCCAGACCAAAACATCCGGTTTCACCTTGAAATCAAGGTGTTTTTTAATCAAAACGCGCTTATAATCCAAAATTTATTTCCTTACCTCAGTAGCCATAACCCCAAGAGGCCCCCCCGCCGCCCCCAAAAAGCCTTTTAATCATTCCTGTTAAAACAGTCCTTGCATACTGCCGGCAAAGGCGCCGGCAGTAAAATGCATTTTTAACCACTAAAAAACAACAGCGCTGCCACCGATACAAGTTCGGTAACAGCGCTTTTTTTCGTTGGGGCAGCCGAATTTAATGGTTGGAGTGCATGGCCACGCGGTTGCCTTCGCTGTCTATGAAAAATGCCATAAAACCAACCTCGGGCGAAATGGCGGTTTTGGGCATAACAACCTGACCGCCAGCGGCTTCTACACGGCCAAGGGCATGCGCAAGATCCGGATTGCCGTTCAGATAAATCACCGAGCCATCAACGCTTGGCTTGTGGTAGTCGCTCTTTACCAGGGCGCCGGCAACTTTGCCGTTCATCATGTCGCCCGGAAAATAGGCCATTTGCATGCCCATCATCTCTTCCTGGCTCATTTCAATGCCAAAAACCGTTTGATAAAAAGCCTTTGCACGGTCCATATCGTTTACCGCGATTTCGAACCAGTTGAGTGCGTTTGAAGTTGAATCCATGATATTTTGTATTTTAGGTGGTGAAAAGTTCAAAATTGCAGGCAGATCTTATTCAATGCAACATTGCACAGGCAAATGTAAAACAAATTGATTTATATTTTTAAAAAAATAGCATAAAAATAAACAAAAAATATTTTAAAGAAAAAACAAACCCCGACAAATGATATACTGTGATTATTCAAGAATCTTGCCCAAAATAGCGCGTGCAACGCCATTTCTGAAAAATATCCCTGTGATTTTTTTGTTAACCTGGCGATGGAATGCATCTTTGTTTTCAAAACATTGCAACTCCTATGACTGACCACCACCCCATAGTGCTGAAGCGCAGCAAAAGCAAACTTATTGGTATTTTAACCGGCATGTTCCCGCTTATTTATTCGGTATCCACCCTTTTTCAAAAGCCTTTCAATCAATGGCCCAACTTTTTCCCCGGAAGCAATTACCTTTTTTTAGGGTTTCTGCTCTTGTTTCTGGTACTTGTGGTGGCGGTATCTGTTTACGTCGTCCGAACACTGTTGAGCAAAACGCCGGGTTTGGTGGTATCCGATGCGGGCATCCTCGACGACTCCAGCGCCGTGAGCGGCGGGTTCATTCCCTGGTCCGACATCATTGAGATCAATGCGCGCAGTATTTTCGGGCAGCATTATCTGGGCATCCAGGTGCACAACCCGGATGAATACATCAACCGGAAAAAAACCTGGTTGCAGCGTTTTCTGATGCGGCGCAACCATCGTCAATTCAAGGCAGTCATTTCCATTTCAGCAAGTTCCCTGCGCATATCCCACGAAGAGCTGGAAGATTTGATCAAGCGGCGTTTCGAGCATTACAAAACCGGGCACTTGAAATATACCTGAGCAGGCTGGAACAGCGGTGTAAGTTGCATTCAAGGTATTGATTTGTAATGGATTGGCACAAATGCAAGCAGGGAGGCGCCCAGATAAAGCGTGCCCGGTTTTTGGCGCATGTCCAAAAACCGGGCACAGAATTTAAGAAACTGTTTTAAAACCGTTTTTCTAAGCCTTTTTCTCCGCCGGCGATTTGCCCGCGCTGCGAATGTTGATCAACGATTTCAATACATCAAACCAAAACGGCGAGCCAAAGCTGATGGCAATGGCCGTGATGAGCCAGCCCAAAACGACATAAAAATATTCCCGAATGGCCGGAACCTGATCTTTTTCTTTTGGGCAACCCAACAAGGCGTTGTAGTTGATGAAACTTTCCTTGCTGCTCATTTTCCAGTTTCCGTTCCCTTCGCAGTCGCAATCCCAGCCCAGACCCAGTACATTCGAGGCGGCAGCGTATTTCTTCTGGATGCTGTCCAGGTTGTTTTCGTAAGCGCGGATTTGTTTAAGAACAGAATCTGCAGTGGCAGATGTTTTGATGGTATCGACGATTCTCGGCAACTGCTTGGTTTGCATCATTTCAGTCGCCATATCCGCCAAAGCAGCCCGCTTTTGATCGTCCTGATTGAGTGTTTTGTAAATATTGATGGTGTTGGCATTGAATACCAATGCGATGCCCAGTCCAAAAATTAGGAGCAACTGCTGGGTTTTGCGCTTGTAGGCCCCGCTCAGCAAATCCATATTTTCATCGTACC
>JAGWYI010000343.1 GCA_018969455.1 Bacteroidota bacterium
CTTTTCCCAAAACAACTCATCGTGCGGATGGATTTGGCAATGGATGTCGGTGGTTTGGAGGATGCAAATGCGGCCGTTTTTCGGGTTTTGCGCTACCACATCCGGCGCCTTATCGATGGAAAATGTTTTGTTTTGAAAAGCAAAAGGGCCGGCGCCGGCGCCGAGGCCCGCCAACAGGGAATTGCGCAAAAAGCGGCGGCGGGAGTTGTTTTTTTCAGACATGATCGAATAGGTTGGGTTCAGGTTTGGGCATGGGTGCTTTCAGGAAGCATTTATTTACCGCTTTTGGCTTTGTTGAAGGCCACAATGGGGCCAAAAGGCCCAAATTTGTGTTGAATTTCGGGGAAACTGTCTTTATACGGGCCAAAAGGATGATCAAATGGCTTTTTCCCGATATCGGGCCAGTCGGTTTGCAAAAAAGGATGGGCCGGGCGTTCCTGCGCATTGACAAAAGCTGCGACATCCCAGGCTTCTTCGTCGCTCAATTGCGGGTTTTGATAGCTGGCGCCAAATGGCATGTTGGCTTTTACATAACCCGCCAGGCGCGACATCCGAAACAGGCCCGCGCCTGCATTGTAACTCATTGGCCCCCAGAGTGGCGGATAATTGCGTGCGCCATCGGGCATGGGCCCGCCCTGGCCCTCCGGCCCATGGCAGGAGGCGCATTTGGCGGCATAAACCTGCCGGCCATTTTCCGGCGACGCCGGCCGGTCCAACAAAGGCACTTCCACCAAACCGGCCCCTTTGGGTTTTTGCCCCTTGGGTACGCCGGTTCCGAGCCATTGAATATAGGCCACAATAGCCTGCATCTCCCGGCTGGAGGTATCAATTGCCTGTCCGTTGAGGCTGCGCTGGAAACAGTCATTTACCCGTTTCGGGATAGTTTCGAGCATGCCCGAGCGGGCGCGCAACTGCGGGTAGGTGCTCGCAACCGCTGAATAATTGTTGCCAAAGGGCTTGCTTCCGGCGTCGAGGTGGCAATTTTGGCAGTTCATGCCGTTGATGCTTCCCGGACGAACACGTCCATTTTGGCCATAATAATCCTGGGTGTTTCGGATCAGATCGGCGCCGTAGGCAATCAATTTGGCTTGATGGTCAATTTCGGCCAGCTTCCAATCGGGCGCCTGCCATATTTTGCCGGCATCGTACGCAGGTGTGAGCGCGGCGCGCAAGGCCATGATGCGCTGACTTTCCACATACTGGCTGGCAAAAGCCAGCCCGATTCCGCCCAGGCACAAGAGCACGGCACAAGAAAGCAGCAGCAAATGCATGTTTTGCAGGCAGCGCAACGCTTTGGGTTGGGATTGCGCGATTGCAGGATCGCTGAGGAGTTTTTTGCGTACCCATACGAGCGTGCTGCTGACTGCCCCAATGGCAATCAACAGCACGGCAATAAAGCACCATATTCCGGGCATCCAGATTCCGGCGCCCATATCAGCGAACCGTTTTTTTGCCTTTGGCCAACCAGTCGTTCATGCCACCGCTGTAATCATACACTTTTGTAAAACCCAGTTTGGTCATTTGCGCGGCAGCGCGCGGGCTGCGCCCCCCGGCCGCACAATACACAATCACCGGCTTGTCTTTCTTCAACTGGCTCAATTGTGCCTGAAAATCCGGACTGTTGAAATTGATGTTGACGGCGCCTTCAATTTTTCCGGTATTTTGCAATTCAGCAGGCGTGCGTACATCCACCAATTGCACATTCGGATCAGATTTCAGCATCGCCTCGGTTTGGTTTGCATCTAATTTGCTTTGTGCCCGGGTATCAGGCGAACAGGCAAAAGTGAACAAACCCAAGGCAAAAAACAACATTTTTTTCATGATAATCAATTGTTTAGGTAAAAAATCAAACCAAGTATTTTCGGAAATACCCATATACCCAGGTACCCGCAATGGCAGAAAGGAGGGTAATGCCGGCAGCCAAAAATCCGGCGCCTACCTGCAAAAACAAAGGGCCCGGGCAGGCGCCTGTGAGCGCCCAACCAAAGCCAAATAGCAGCCCGCCGTATATTTGACCGCGGTAAAACGGCTTTTTATTAAACATAACCGGCTCTCCATAAATGGTTTTTATGTTAAATCTTTTAATTAACTGCACAGAAACCATACCTACCAGTACGGCAACGCCAATCACGCCGTACATGTGAAACGACTGCAGGCGAAACATCTCCTGAATGCGAAACCAGGAAATGACTTCGGCTTTTACCAGTGTCACCCCAAATACAAACCCAACAAAAAGATATTTAAAATTGTGTGTCCAGGGCTCTACCAATTTGGAATCGTTGATGCACATGGCATCCAGGGAGCGTACTTCAAAATCGGTATTGGTTTCCAGCGCGGGTTGATCGATGTGTTGCATGGTTTTTTGTTTAAAAGAGTTTAAAAATCAAAGGCAAACCGAAGTGGGTCATGATAAAACCGCCGGCCATAAAGGAGATGGTAGCAACCAAAGAAGGCCATTGCAGGTTCGATAAACCGCTGATGGCATGTCCGCTGGTACAGCCGCCGCCATAACGGGTGCCAAAACCCACCAAAAAACCGCCTAAAACCAGAAAAATAAATCCTTTTAAACTTAAAACATGCGCTATTCCGAACAAATCATCGGGCATCATGGCCGAAAAGTCCTGTACGCCCAGCTGTGACAAATCGGAGCGTGTGGCATCGGCAATTTGAAAACCGCTTGGGTCGCGCAGCACCGTGCTTGCAATTACAGCGCCGACAAAAGCGCCGCCCACAAAAAACAGGTTCCAGGCTTCTTTTTTCCAATCATATTTGAAAAAGTCAATGCCTGCCGGAAAACAAGCCGCACAGATGTGCCGCAAATTGGAAGAAATACCGAAAACCCGGTTTCCAAGCAGCAACAGGATGGGGACAATCAGCCCGATTATGGCTCCGGCAACCGACCAGTGCCAGGGTTTGGAGAGCAATTCGATCATAACAGGGTATGTAAATAGGTAAACGAATGGGTTTGCAAGTCGACCTGAATGCCTGAGCAGTCGGGCAACTTGCAAATTTGACTCTTTTTTATCAAACCAACAAGGTTATGCCATTCCGCGTAAAATGGCATTCCAGTACATGCGGGGCAATACTTGTTTTTTCAACTTATACATCGACCAGCGTTCTTTGGATTGATCGAAGGGAAAAGTTTCAATGGGGTTGTTGTTGTAGTCGAACTCGGCCAAAACCAGTTTTCCGTAGCCCGTTACCAGGGGACAGGAGGTATATCCGATGTATTCCATGCTCGGTGTTTTGCTTTCCATTACATCCAACAGATTTTGAACCAGCACAGGCGCTTGTTTGCGGATGGCGGCTCCGGTTTTAGAAATGGGCAGGCCGGCGGCATCGCCCAGGGCAAACACCGCTATTGCACATCGCATTTGTGCAGAATCTTGTGTTTTCGGAAATAATCGGTTGCCAGATACATGATTTTATGCGGGGCATAGAATATACTTGATCTTCCATCATGTAGTGGTTTAAAATTGAAAAAAAACAAGCGTGAAACACCAGGAGGGCTAATTAAGCCCGCCGGTGTTTCGCACTTCTTCATATTGAACAGTTGAAGTCTCTGTTTCCGGTGGGTTCCGATGGTTTGGCGCGCATCCTCCCACCCCGCAACAGCCCATGTTGAACCAAGCTTGCACGCCAAACAATATACCGAATGGCAGCATAATCCAATCTGCCGTAGTAAAAACGAGGTAGAAAGCCCAGACAGCCATACCTGCACGCAATACCCGCATTAAATCCAATTGCTTCATACAGCCTTATTTTAATTTAGTTGGCCAAAGGCCCGCTCCAGTACATCATACCGCCCTGAAGGTTATATAATTTTTCAAAGCCCATTTGCGCCATGGCGGCACATGCCTGCATCGACCGGTTTCCGCTGCGGCAGTACACCAAATAGGTTAAATCTTTGGAAAGGGCAGCGAACTGATTGGCTGCATCCGGCGACATGATGTCGATGTTTTTTGCGCCGGGCACAAAGCCTTGCATCATCTCCATTGGGCTTCGAACGTCTAATACAACGGTTCCGGGCTCCTCCATGAGGCGCAAAAAGGTTTCCTGTGTGATGTTTTGAAACATTTCAAATTTAATTTTAAAGCCCCTGCAAAAACTTGCTGCAGGCGGCTAAGTGACTGATGCTGCAAAGGTGCAGGGAAGCCGCTTCCCAAACATTGCCTCAAACGGGGAAGCAATGGTACTTTTCAACGATTTCGGTGCGGTCTTTTGTGCCATAAAATCTTTGAATAGTACCATCGATCCGGGAAGAATTCACCGATCTTTGCCCGAAAATTGTCCTTCTTTACAGCTTAACCCAAAGCGCATGTCATTTTTACAGAAAGGAAGCAAATCCTACAGCATTTTTTACCTGAAATGCCCGCGCTGCCACGAGGGCGAAATGTTTGAAACCGGCAGCTGGTCTTTCAAAAAATCGTTCGACATGCTCGAGCGTTGCCCCAAATGCGACCTGAATTACTACCCCGAACCGGGGTATTACTACGGTTCCATGTTTATTTCCTACATCTGGACAGGCTGGTTTTGCCTCTTGTTTATGGGTGTATTTTTTTGGGGCCTGGGTTTTTCACAAAACACCGCCTGGGCTTTACTGATCGCCTTTATGATCATCAACTTCGTTTACATATTTCGTATTTCCCGCCTGATGTGGATCAACATCAACGTCCGGTACGACGCGCATGCGATTGAAAAACAAAACCAGCCAAAGTGATAATCCAAAAATGGCTTTCAAAAGCGGTCCTCTTTGCGCTTATGGGAATACCCTATTGGGCTTTTCCACAGCAAAACACCTTGCACCAGTCGATCTATAGCCTCAAAATTGGTCTGAAATGGCAGCTCAAACCATCCTGGAGCATCCACGCTGAACTGGAAAACCGGCGTTTTGTATTGCCCAAATCGGCGCAACAAATTTTTGTACACCAGTTATATGCCACCATTCATTCCAACCTTCAGCTCGGATATGCTTTTACCATACTTGGTTCTCAAAATCCG
>JAGWYI010000344.1 GCA_018969455.1 Bacteroidota bacterium
TACGAGTTTTTATCAGCTTTTTGCGGCAGATGTCAACAAAAGCCAATCGGTTACCTCTTTTGATGTTGTGGAATTGCGCAAACTCATTTTGGGAATTTATGTCAACCTGCCTGCCGTTCCATCCTGGACATTTATCCAACCTGTTGCCAATCCCGGGAATTTAATGGGGTTTTCCATGGTAAAAGACACCTATCAGATCAGTTTGACCAATTTGCTTGCCGATACCACGGTGGGCAATTTGCCATTTGTTGCAGTTAAATATGGGGATGTAAATCCGATTCCCAATTCTGCATGGGATGCTGCTTCGCGTGGCGGTGATTTGCCGCTTTTGTTTGAGGAGCGACGAATGGTACAAGGTACAGTGCAGGTTCTGCAGCTGACGCCTTCAGCGCCCCTGGAACTTGATGGATGGCAAATGGCCTTACATTTGGATTTGGATAAAGTTGAATTCTTGGGATTGGAAGGCGTTCCGGAGGAGAATTACCATTTGGATGGACTGGGCAATTTGCGCATATTGTGGTGGGACGCGCAGGCAGGGCATTTTGGATTGAATAGTCCATTAATAGGCATTAAATTATATATAAAATCTTCTTCGTATCCTAGCGAGTTCATTCAGCTTGCCGAGGCAGTGCTTGCGTGTGAGGCTTATCCGGCGGGCACAGGCAAGCGCCTGCGTTGGGTATTAGAGCGGCGTGGAGATGCGGGGGTAGCATTGAGTTTGCCAAGTCCCAACCCTTTTGTAGATCAAACGCGGGTAGTGATGGATTTGGCAGCACCGCAACCTATTTGGTTGGAGGTGTATGACTTACAAGGCCGGGTTTTGTATTCTTGGAATAAGGAAGATGCGGAGGGATTTTACAATTTGACAATTCCTGAGGCGGTATTTGCGGGGCCTGGTGTGTATTTGTATCGTTTGAAAGTGGGCAGGAAAACGTATCAGGGAGAATTGGTAAAGTTGCGCTAGGGGTTAAAAACAGAACCGGCGGCTGCAAGGGAGTTGCAGCCGCCGGTTTGCAGCATGGTTATACGCGTATAGATTACTTTGCATCCGCAAAGAAGTCTTTCACTTTGTCTTTATGTACCACCATGGTTTTGTAGGTGTAGCGGCCCGTAGTGGGATCTTTGATGGATTTAACCACTTTCACGTGGTCCTTACCGGAACCAGCATTTGCAGCACGTTGGGCTACACGGGCGTTTTTAGAAACTTTCTTAGCCATTGTTCCTTTCGTTTAGGGAAGTGGAGAATTATTTAATCTCGCGGTGCATCGTATATTTACGCATGATTGGGTTGTATTTTTTCAACTCCATACGATCGGGCGTATTTTTACGATTTTTTTGTGTGATGTAGCGGGAAGTGCCTGGCAGACCGCTGTTTTTGTGTTCAGTGCATTCCAGAATCACCTGAATGCGGTTGCCTTTGCTTTTCTTAGCCATTGTTTAAGACGTTTAAGGAGAAGGAAATAAGGATTAGCAACCAGGTTCGGAACCGTAAAACACGACTTCGCCTTTCTTTTCCAATTTTTTAATGTAGGCGTACAGGCCTAATTTGCTGATTGTGCGAATGGCAGATGCGCTTACTTTCAGGGTGACCCATTCTCCGGTTTCTGGCATATAGAATTTCTTCGTTTGCAGATTCGGGAGGAATCGACGTCTGGTTTTACGGTTGGAGTGCGATACGTGGTTTCCCGTAATCGGCTTTTTACCCGTCAAATCACAAACTTTTGGCATGACTTCTGATGCTTGTATTGTTAATTGTAAAAGTGCCCCTGCTGAAAACACAAAGGCACTTCATTTTTTTGGTGACTCCGAGAGGACTCGAACCTCTAACCTTCTGATCCGTAGTCAGATGCTCTATCCATTAAGCTACGGAGCCGGACCCTTTTCGTTTCGGGCTGCAAAGATAATCTCTCGCGGAATTAAAAACCAAGAAATGTTTTAAATTTTTAAAAATTTTCTCGACACCCATTTTTGGCCCTTTCCAATGGTAAGGTAGTAAGTGCCATTAGGAAGTTGTGATGCGTCAAATTCGACGAAATTGGCTTGAAATTCGAGGGGGTGCAAGGTTTCTTCGTGCACGAGCATTCCCGAGGTATTATACACTTTAAAATAGTATGGATCGAAATTGGGAACTTGATAGAACAGTGTAATGTTTTTCCCATTTTCACGGGTAAAGAGATCGAGCAGTTTCATTTGGCCCACACTTCCATTGCATAGTTTTACCACGGCAGCCAGTGCCTTCTCGAGGTTGAGGTAGCCCCCGGTAGTTGTTACACTTTTCAGGCTCTCCTCGGGTTCCACATTGTACAGGATGATGTCGCGCACGCGGCGTGCGCAAGCGGCGGGGTCGGTTAGGGCATCGCTGCTTAAGGTCTTACAATTAAAGCTGTATAACAATCCGACAGCACCGGTAACATGGGGAGTAGCTGCGGAGGTGCCACCCAAACGGGCATATCCGGGCTGATTGGTACCCAGGTTGGCGGTGGTGTAGGTATCTGTGCCGGGCGCGCCCAGATCGATGGATACTTTTCCGTATCCGGTTGTGAGCGATTTGGCGCCGGTTTTTCCTACATTGTTAACGGCCACCAGGTATTGGCTGGTGCAGCGGGTGGGCATATCACCGGTAATTTCTACATTAGAATTGGCATTGGTGGTAGCGCCTACATTGAGGATGCCATTAATTCCGGTTGAGTCATACACGGCACACCAAAGCGGGTGGGCTTCCGGCTGGGCATTGTCGATGCCAAAAGAGGCGTTGGTTGCAACCACAAAGGCGCCTTTTTTACCGCCCGATTGGTTGTACAGTCGGCGCATGGTATTTACATAATGGTATCCTGCAATAATTTCGTCTTCAAATTCAATGTTACAGATCGCCATGATTTTGATGTTCCAGTTTACCCCGGTAACACCCTGATTGTTGTTGCCCGCTGCGCCAATGATGCCTGTAACGCCTGTTCCATGGGTTCCATTGGTGCCTGTATCATCGTTTAGGTTGCGAGGATTCCATCCGGCAAAGTCATCGATGTAGCCGTTTCCGTCGTCATCCACTTTATTTCCAGGTATTTCTCCGCGATTGAACCACCGGTTTGGCGCCAGATCGGGATGCGTAAACAGAATGCCTTTTTCAAGTACAGCCACTACGATGGTATCACCGTTGGGGCTGATACCCCCGGTAGAGCTATCCCAGGCCTTGTCGGCCTTGATGAGCGTCATATCGTCCTGAAGAGACCAGGAAGGATCATTGGGCTCCACATTTCTTTCTAAAATGCGGTGATTGAATTGGGCAAATTGTACTTCAGGCAATTTTTGGGCAGCAGCCATGGCTGTTTCGAGACTATGCTGGGCCGGATCAAAGAGGAGTGCGTACATGCGCCATTCTGGCGCTACCGGACGCCAGTTGATAAAAACGGGGGCAAATGATTGAGACTGAAGCAAGGAATAAGGGTCATTGCCCTTCAATTGTACCAAAATTTCGTTGGATTTGACGCTTGGCTCCAAGCCTTCCGACCTGAGGTCTGTGGGTATTTGGGCAAAAATGGCAAAGGTCCTGAAAACCAGAAACAGGGCAAGTAGAATTTGTTTCATTTTTTATGTTATTCAAAACAGCGTGTAGCGTGTTTAACAAAAATGTGGGGTGAATAAAAATCAAAGTAACAGGATTTGAGGATTACCCACAATAGAATGACGCATTATTTTCGCTATTTCATTCCATTTAGAAGGCTTTCCCTTAATTTTTTGAAATAAGGAGGCGCTTGTAAAAGTCGACTTCCATACCACGAAAACAAGACGCCATCTACCAGTAAAATGGTTGCCTTTGGGCAATATTCTTGTACTTCGGCGAGGTGCTTTTCAGAGAATGGATAAGGTTCGGAAGAAAGCATCACCACTTGCGGCTGCCGGTGCGCCAAGGTTTCTGCATCTACTTCCGGATACCTAGCCAAGTCGGAAAAGACATTGTCGAATCCTGCCCATTCAAGCATGTTGTGAATAAAAGTTTGTGCGCCTGCAGCCATAAATGGCTTGCGCCAAATTAAGTACGCGACACGCAAGCGTTCTTGCGACCAAGATGTATGCAGCGACTTGAATCCCAACTCAATGTCCTGTATGAGTTTTTGTGCCGGATCTGTTTTATGGGTCATTTCGCCAATTTGACCAATCATCCAAAGCGCATCTTCTAAATTGCAAATATCACTCAACCAAACAGGGTATTTTGAGCGCATATACAGGATTTGGGCCTGTTCATTTTCTTCCTTGTTCCCAACAATCAAATCGGGGTTTAGCGATTCAATGCGTGCAATATTTAATGTTTTCGTGCCTCCAATTATATTTTTAGTGTGTTTCCATTCAGGTGGGTGGGTGCAAAATTTGGTTATACCGATCACATTGGCATCACAGCCCAGGTGGCAGAGCAATTCGGTTTGGGAAGGAACCAGAGAAATGATCCTTTTGGGCGGAAAATCATGCAATTCGATAGAATGTCCGATTTGGTCGGTAAAATTCATATGGCCAATGCTCTTTGTCGGAGGGCTTCATACAAGATAATACCTCCAGCCACGCTAACATTAAGTGAATCAAAATCGGTTGCTTGTGGTATTTTGACAACTTGGTCCGACATTTTAATTAATTTAGGATGCACGCCTTCTCCTTCGGAGCCCATGATGATGGCAGTAGGCAGGGTCAGGTCAATGGCGTAGCTGGGTTGGGAATTGTCGGTAAGCGCTGTTGCAATTATTTGAATACCACATTGTTGGAGCCACTCGAGGGTAGAGAAAAGGCTGCGCACCCGACAGATGCGTACCCGAGCGAGTGCGCCGGCGGATGCTTTCATGGCATCTTCGTTGGCGGGGGCCGAACCGGCTTGCGGAATAATAAGTGCATGGGCGCCCATACATTCGGCTGAGCGACACAGGGCGCCGAAATTCCGCACATCTGAAATGCTGTCGAGCATGAGCAGAAGTGGATTTTC
>JAGWYI010000345.1 GCA_018969455.1 Bacteroidota bacterium
CCATAGCGGATGCGCCTCCGATAACAGTATATACGGTATCCCAATCATTGGAGGTAGAGCGGAGTGCGATGCGAATGGTTTCCTGGCTACCGGCAGGTGGGGTAAACTGAACCTGGAGAACGCTGCCGTTGCGGGCGGCCGTGAAGCCGGGCGGAGGAGGAACCGCCTGTGCAATCATGGCTGCGGCATTGCCATTGATGCTCGCATTGCGTTGTAAGTAGTTCACATCTACAAAAAAAGAGTCAAGCAGGAGGTCGCCATTGGTATCCAGTCCTAAAATATCTCGCGTAGAGTGTTGCCGATCGGTATAATTTGGTGTGATTGAGGCATCCCCGTGCTCATTGGCGGATGTAAACCGCATTGCGGGGAATCCTTTTTCGCGAAAAGGGATGTGATCGCCGCCCCGTCCTGTTCGGTCTTCAGGCGCCATAATGCGAACATTCATTGGTACGTTGGCTGATGGGCGTAAGTTTTCCTGGTATTGAAGTTTGATAAAACGAGCAAGTTGTTTGCTGGTTGAATTAAAGTTACCGGCAGAAAACAGACGGACAGAGGTAGAATCTATGTCATTAAGCCCCGGGCAAGAGGGAGGGGAAGATGTTTGCCCGCAAACGATACCGCCAATTACATCGTTGTTGAGCACCGCACGCAGGGGAATTCCGTATTGCAGGGCATAATTGACAAAAGCATAAGCGCCATACAAGCCCTGTTCTTCGCCGATGGTAATCATAAACACAATGGTGTTTGGGAACTGAAAGGAAGCCATAACGCGCGCCAGTTCAAGAACCAGTGCTGTACCGGAGGCATTGTCTTCCATTCCTTCTGCGATACAGCTCGTATCGCAAACCGATTCGCATCGGCTATCGATGTGGGCTTCCAGCAACACCACCCCATTTTGAGCCGGGTTGGCGCCGGGCAACACCCCAATGATGTTTCGATGCTGTCCTATGTTGCAAATGGATTGATCGAATTGAAAAAAAGATACCAGCAGCCGATTTTGATTGGCCGCGCTGAACGATTCCAGTTTCTGGTGGGCCCAGCGCCGCGCGGCGCCAATTCCATTGGAAGCGGAGAGGGTATCGCTACCTGTATTTCGGTTTTTAAATCGGGTTAGCTGCAACAAGTAGGATTTAAGACTATCCGGGCGGATACGATCCGCGATGTAGGAGCCCAAAACGGTCGGATTGGCGGGAAAGGGCGCAGGTGGAGCATAAGTGGCGGCGTCATAATTGCCGATCAGCACCTGGTGGGCCAAGGGATTCGTTTGTAAAAAGTTGGTTTGGGCACTCAGACACAAGGTGCAGAGCAGAAAGATAAAGGAGACAGGTAGTTTCATGTGCCGGCAATTTTAATTCCAATGTTCAGACTCATGCCGGGGGAAAACTGGCCCGGGTTAATGAAATCTTGCATTTTGAATAACGGAGAAGGCCGTTTTGGGAGTATTATACTTTACGCCGCCAGATTTTGTGCATAACGATCTTTATAAATCAATGAAATCCATCCTGATTTATCCACAAAATCCGGCGAATTCTGGTATATTTTGCGGATATACCAAATTTTCAACACAAAATACGGCAAAAGCGACGAATAACATCTAACCCGCGCATAAAGTTTGGAAAACGAGCAATAGAATGTGCAGGGTAAGGAATTACAATGCTTTGAGATGGTCGCCAAAAAGCGGCAAAATTTTGTCTTTTTCAGAAACCAACACCTGAGAGAGATCAAATTCCCAATCGATGTTCAATTGGGGATCATCGAACCGGATTCCGCCTTCAGATGCCTTGTGGTAAAAGTTGTCGCATTTATAAAAGAATTCGGCGGTTTCACTCAAAACGAGGTAACCGTGTGCGAATCCACGGGGTACAAACAGTTGACGCTTGTTTTCGGCGCTGAGTCGGATGCAAAAATGGCGGCCATAGGAGGGTTCTGTTTCGCGGAGGTCGACCACCACATCCAACACCTCACCTTCGAGCACGCGTACGAGTTTGGCTTGGGCGTGCTGGCCGGTTTGGTAGTGTAAGCCCCTCAGTACGCCCCGGGTAGAGCGCGCCTGATTATCCTGTACAAAATGTATTTTCCAACCGGCGTCTTCCCATGTTTTGTGGTTATAGCTTTCAAAAAAGTAACCTCTTTCGTCTTGAAGTACTTTGGGTTCGAAAAGAACGAGTCCGGGAATAGATGTTTCAATAAATGGCATTGTCAAGGTATTTAGAGGGCATTGGGCCCTTTATAGGTTCATTTTATGGTGGCCGGGCTGTTTAGGCGCCGGCACACAAACTACACCAAGATACGGAGCGCAAAGAAACTACGCAGTTGGCATTATTTGCATACAAATAAAAAAAAGCGCGGCGCCACATCAAAGAAAGATGTGGGTCGCGCTTAGTTGTTTCAAATACCAGACCAAATCCAAGCATCATATGCCTGAAATCGCAGCGGATGCGGCTAGAATTTCAAACCAAGGGTAAGTACCATATTGGTTTTGTTGGTGGTAGTGTATGCGACAGGGGCATTGTCGAATGCGGAAACCTTGCCATTGGCAACATACCGTTGGTAACCCAGGTCGATGTAAAATGACTCCAATCGAACCCCCAATCCTGCAGAATAGGCGACATTGAACTCCTCACCTGATTTATCGGGTCGGCCGAGCAGATTCAGTCCTGCACGCAAGCGCAACACATCGAAGGCAAATTGAGCCCCGAATCGATAATTGAAAACCCGCCGATAATCCTGTTGAATTTGGCGATTGAGGCTGCTTTCGTATTTCTTATCCTCCACATTGGCTGTTTTGGTGGTCAAATCGAAGGTAGCCGAGCTGTAATCCACCACTTCCACATCAGCACTCAGGGAGCTGAATTTTTTTATGACCACCGCAGCGCCGGCCATTGCCCGCCAGGGAGTACGCAAGTTGTAATTGGATTTTCCCTCCGGCGAGTCGGCGCTGCTACTCGATTGTCCATTGTTATCGGTGTAGGTATATTCCAGGCTATTGGAGTAAGAATCGGTCAGGCCGAGTAAAGTGGGCGTATGGAAAGCAGCACCAACCCGGAAAGCCTGGTTGATTTTGTAAATCAGTCCAAATTTGGCGTTGATGCCGAACCCTTCCGTTTGCAGGTAATCGGTGTATTTTAATTTGTCGAAGTAATTCACAAGACCGGCATTGTCAGACTCGGTATATTCGCTTTCGAGCCGGTAGTTTACGATTGGAACCCCTACTGTAGCGCCCAGCATCAATTTTTCTTCATAGTTGCCTGCCATGGAAAACACCAATTCATTCATGCGTCCGTAGGTATTCACCTGATGCGCCCTGCTGATGGATGCGTCACGATTGCCTTCAAAATCGGAGGTAAAAACATTATCCTGATAGTACAAACCGTTTGATTTGTAGGCAAGATTGGCGTAATAAGGGTCAAAATCCGCATCAGTGCCACCCGAGTTGAGGGTTGATTTAGCCTGATCGTACATGGTATTAATAATAGAGCCATTGGAATTGCCCTCGTAGTATACCGATTGGTGGAAGCTGTTCAATCGATTCACCCCCAGCCCGACATTAAACATTTTCCATTTGGGGCCATTGGGTTGTGTCGCGAAAACCAGGCCTGCATTATCAAATCCAAAATTGGATCGACTATCGGTGTATGCCGCTTCATTCCCATGGAGGGTTGCATCTGTTTTTGAGAAGTAAAGCGAAGGTGTGAGTACGAGTTCATTGGATCGATAATAACCCAGGCTGGCGGGGTTTTGGCTCAGGCAGGAAAATTCAGAACCGAGGGCGGTAAATGCACCACCAGATCCCATAAAACGGGCGGTACCGCCTGGAACAAGATAAGAATACCGAATGGCATCAGCGGCGAGTTGGGCATTCAGCCCTGCCGTACAGCAGAGGAAGAGTACGGCAATGGCAATATGTTTCATATGTAAAACGTTGATATTGTTTTAAAAATAAACACCGGATGGAATCCGTGCATGGAAAAGATCCATCCGGTGCAGTCAAACTAGGAACAATGAATTGAGGTAGCACAATTCAGGCAAATTTTGCATCGATCCTCATTCTTGATTGTGGGGATACCGAATTTGCCATTAAGGCACTAAAAGGCAGCTTTTTGTGTTTGGCCATATGTGCATTGTGTCTGATTTTTTATTTAAATCATTGATTTACAACACATTGCTAGGCAACCAGTAACTGCCAATCAGGAAGTGATCTGCGTTGATTAATGACGTCCGCCGCCACCGGAACGACCACCGCCACCGCCGCCGCCGCCGGAACGACCGCCACCGCCGCCACTGCTGCCACCGCTTGAGTGCCCGCCGCTGCTGCCGCTGGATCGGCCGCTGCTTCCACCGAAATCGATGCTGCGGCCGGAGGAGTTTCCGTCGTTGTTTCTGAAACTCTGGCTGGGTCGTGGCGTATCGTTGTTCCTTCCGGAGGAGCCGTTATCGAATCGACGGCTTGGCGTAGTTTCCTGGCTTCCCGAACGAGCAGGGCGTTCGATGGTACTGGGTTCGGTACGGCGTGTTGGGGTATTATCCCTAGGGATTGAGGTATTGCGGCGTTCGGTATTGAAATCGCGTGAATCGCGGCCAGATCGGTTATCATCCCCCTGTCCATCCTGGATACGTCGGCTGATATCGGCATCGCGGGTATTAGGTCGGGTATTTACCTGATCTCTGCCGTTAAATTTGGGCGCATCGGTTGGGTTCCGGCCATTTACCCCTGGAGTTCCGGATGCGGGATTGCGTCCTGCATCGGATCGGTCGGATGCACCGGGCACCGGAGCGGTTCCGATTGGGGATCGTCCGTTAGGCCGGCTTTTCAGATCAATGGAGGGGGTATTGGTTTTACCGGTTGCGAGGCGATCATTTCCATTGATTCGGGCGTAACCTGGGCTATAATTGGTACCGTGCCTGCGAGCGCCTGTATAGGTTTGGGGTTTATAATTACCGGTATTAGAACCATT
>JAGWYI010000346.1 GCA_018969455.1 Bacteroidota bacterium
GGATGGATTTCGCTGATTTATACCAGGATTCGCCGGATTTTGTGGATAAATCAGGATAGATTTCGCTGATCTATAATGATTCATTTTGGTCGTTATGCGCTCAACTTGGCAGCAGCAAGAAACTAAAAGTTCAAACTTTGACCCCCTTGATTTGATGCAAAATTCGCATTTTTTGCTTCGTCTTTAGTAGTTGCCCCTCCTGCTCAAAAAATCAAGGAAGCCCCCGCCCGCAAATTAAAAGCAGGCGTCTTTTTAACGGAAAAAACCTTGACCAAATTGTCAGACATCAGATACATCTGTACCGGACCAAGTTTCATAATGCCTTGAAAACCAAAATTTTTGGCGGTCTTGTCATTAATGCTGTACATCCCGGTGAGCGAAAGCCATTTCAATACCGACCACCTTGCGCTGAATCCAATGGCCTGATGCCGCTCTACTCCTTTTTGTATGAAATAAGTTGCGCCAAAACTCCAACGGGAATTAAAGGCAAAATTGCCGCCCAAATAATACCGCACGGGCAGTGTAGAAGTAAAATCTTGTGCGGTCTTTACAAATTTGAACACATCATTCAAGGTGTCCAATTTGGTTTCAAAGTCAAGACTGTCACCGCCATTTAAAATATCGGTTCCCGGGAATGTAACACCATCGTATTGGTAAGTACCATTACTCTTATAATAACCCGCCTTTTCTGTCCAGTTGATCTTACCATTCCAGTCAATTATACTGGCGCGAACGGAAATACGGTTGGTCAATTGCCAACTAAATCCGAAATCAAAAGCAAGACCTCTGTTGGCCGTAAATGCTTTTCCTTGATAAGACCCCAATTTTGCCTTAAATCCCAATCCGGATGTATCAAAAGCGGTGATAATGGACGAAGAATTAAATGCATAATCGGTATTCAGTGTCAATTGATAAATATCCGGATCGGTATACACGCTGATTTCGGTATGGCGCTTGTCGCTGACAAGGGCGCTGATGCCTGTCAAATACTTGATTTTGGCGCCCACATTCAACCTGCCAAAAGAGCGAATCAGGCCAGCCGACCATTCATTCCAGTTGAACAACTGTACATTGGGACCAATGTGCAAGGTTTGGCCAATATAGGCGCCATTTCCGTTCCAGAGCAAGGAAGGAAGCGCTTTAGGATAGGCAATTTCACCTGTAAAACGATTGGCATGCCCGGCTTGCAACACCCATTTCGAGGAAAGGCGGTAGCCCACCGATACCGTTTCAATTCGTTGATCGAAATGCAGGGTATTTTGGTCCTCCAGCTTGTCTATCGCCTTTCCAAAATCCAGAAAATAGGTACTGTTTCGTTTTAAGAAAACATCGTTGTACGTGAGTTCTCCGGAATGCGTGGCATCGATGGAATAGGCAGGCAATCCAATTGCAAATCGTTTGTCTTTGGGGAAAATTGCCGGATTGGTAGTATTGCTATGCCACAAATCGGGGCTTGAATGCAGCAAGAGTTCCTGTTGTGCCGATACGCGGCAAGCAAGGATCAAGAAAAAAAACAGAGATAAAAGGCGCATTTACAGTAGGTTTGATGGGTTATGTTAAAATTTGGTTTTCACGCGTAAGCCCATTTTTACGGTAACGCCGTCGGTAGCAAGCAGTTTTACAGGCCGGGAACCGCCCTCCGCTGTGGTGAAAGAGGCTTTAAGAATGGCTTTTTTGGTGGCCTTAACCCGCTCGAATCGCGCTGCAGACATGGTGATAAAATTTTCCTTCCGGCTCGTACCGGCAGAAACTCCTTGGGCATTTACCGGAGCAGCTTCCATGATGTATTGTGCAGAGCCGGTAAAAAGAGAATCAACAGTGGCCATTTGTTCATCCAGGAAATAAATCTGCATGGCCGAGGCTACCGGTGTTTTGTTTTCTGTAACAAGTTTAAAGGTAACTTCCTCAATTTTATCGGCATCGTACTTGGAATATGTTCCAAAATCGAGATCCAGGGTTTGGTCGGTTTGGAAGTTTTGAGCCGAGCCTTCGAGCAATAGTTCCACCCCGACTGAGAGCTTAATGGTGCTGCTGTCGGTTAAAAAACCGATGACATTAGGATCCTGATTTGCATTGGAAATACCTTCTACCTCATACACCAAACGAGTCGGCTGGGCATTAAAAATATCGGCAATGTTGGAATTGTTTTCGTCCATTCTAAGGTAGGTGTACTTCGTTTGACCAACCTCGTTTTTCACAAAATTCGGATAGATAAAATCAACGGCATCATTGGTAAAGATGGTGCTGTTCAACTTCAATTCACTGCCGTCTTTGGTAATGAAACTCAAATATTTAATCTTTCCCCGAGTTGGGAAACCCCAAGAATTGGCAATTTTCATGGTAACAACCGGGTTTTTCACGGTTACATTGCCATCCAGATTGGTTTGGTTTAAATCAATTTCAATCGTGTCGCGGGTAAGCGGATAACTCGAGTAGCCCCAATAGCCTTGCAGGTACGAAAATTTCAGACCTTGAAAATTGACAAAAACCGGTGCAAAGGAGCCGTTTAGTTTAGGGAATTCGATTCGAACACCTGCTTTATCGTATGCAAAATACTTAAATTCAAGCGTATTGCTTCCGGAAAGCAGTACGTATCCATTTAAATCAATTAAAGGTGAAATCCAAACGGTTGAAGGAGTTGGAGGTACTGTAAATGGATAATTGAATACAGCGCCGTTTTTAAACATTTGGGGAATCTGGAAGTACCCGCTCACGGTATCGCTGGTGTTATTGTAAATAATCAGGGTAATACCGCCCGATTTGATGTCGGCACGGGTAACGGTTACGCCTGAAGGCGCCTGAATGGGACTTGTGCTTACCGAATCGGCGATGGGAATCAATCCGTTTTCCAAAAACTGGAAAATGTCGGTGGCATTTTTTTCAGCCACGTCACCCGTATATACCAGGGTCATGGTATTATCCGAATTAATGAACAAAGTATCTCCTGACAGGGTATCATTGAGCACTTTATACATCAAATCTTTCATGATGAAATTGGTTGAGAACAAGGGAAATGCGAAGTCGGAAGTATGCTCCACCAATTTCAAGTCTTCCAACTCGGGTTTTGTACAGGCTGTATACAAAAACAAAGCCAGGCAAACAGGCCAGGCCACTACAACAACAGGTTTTAAACGCATCAGATTGGGTTTTATTGATTATCAAATGTACGTACAGGCGAAAATACTGGATTACAGGTTGACAAAACAGTTTATCGCACTAAATCCTGATGCGAATGTCTGGGATTAGCGGGATTTTAGTAGGGAATGCCCAAATTGGCCGTGTTTTATTTAAAAACTGAATCCAACAGACGCTTGTATTGACACATTGCGGTCTTTATCGTTGCGGTAGATGAATCCGTTGGTATCGCTCAGTTTTACTTTTGCAACATCGGCTCTGTTGTTACTAAGGTCGGCCAAACCATATTGAATGCGAACGCCAACAAAAAGCGAAGAGCTCAAAAAATAAGAAACACCGCCAATCAAGCCGTAATCAAAGTTATTAAAGTACTTTTCTTTGCTGTCGGGGCTGTCATAATAGGCGCCAAGGGTTTGGGGCATTTCAATGTTTCGGGCGTCTACTTTTACCAAAACTTTATCGGTACCAATTCCTTCACCTGGATCATCGCGGCGGTAATTGTAACTCAAGTTGAATTCTGTATTGGCAATTTTATTATTGAGCGGAGGGGCTGTTTTAGCATCTGTGTAATTGAGCGAACCTTCTCCGGTAGATTGAATCAAAACCGAGCCATATACGCCCCCTGAAAATTCGAAATCGCCTACGCGCGCATAGGCCAGAACAGGAAGATCGAAATAGGCATTATTTATTTTTAATTCGTAAACAGATGTTCCTGTGGAGATGGTAGATCCACCTGTATAGCGGAAAATACGGTAAGACGGGCCCTCATAATGATAAACAGTACCTTTTTTGGTGTATAACAACTCCCCGCGTACCCCAAAATGATCGGTAAATTTGTACCCAAAAGTCATCCCGATGTGAAAGCCGGTGATGTTCTTATTGGTCTCCAGCCCTTTTCCGTTCGCATCCTGTTCAGATGGACCATCGATGTGCGAAAAGTTCAAACCCGTTTTAAATCCATAGCGCACCTGCCCTTGGGCAACAAAGGCGCACAAACAAAACAACAGCACTGCGGTAAATTTGATCTGCATATTGGTATGTATTGATGAGTAAGAGCAATTTGAAACGACAAAAATAAGTTACATGCCGAAACTTTATACACTTCGGGCGGTTAAATAGCGTATCAGGTAATGTATTTTTGCGCTGCCTATTATTCACCACAACCAAAACGAACCCATGCAAGATTGGCCACTCTGGGAAGTTTTTATTCGGTCCAAACAAGGTTTGAGCCACAAACATGTTGGCAGCCTGCACGCAGCCGACGCCGCAATGGCGCTTGAAAATGCCCGCGATGTATATACGCGCCGAAATGAAGGCATCAGCATCTGGGTTGTTGAATCCAAACACATTCATGCTTCTACCGAAGATCAGGATGCGTTTTTTGATCCCGCCAATGACAAAATTTACAGGCATCCCACTTTCTACGACCTACCCGACGAGGTAAAACACATGTAACATGAACGATTTGCACCTCCAATATGTGTTGACCCTGGCCGACAACACCCTGATTTTGTCACAGAGACTGGCAGCATGGTGCGGGCATGGTCCTGCATTGGAACAGGATATCGCCCTCACCAACATTGCGCTCGATTTGCTTGGACAGGCGCGGCTTTTGTACGCTTATGCCGGAGAACTGGAAGGTAAAGGACGTTCTGACGATGATTTTGCCTATTTCCGGGATGCCCACCAATTTTATAACGTTATGCTGGTTGAGCAACCCAACACCGATTGGGCCTACACCATCGCCCGCCAGTTCTTTTTTGATGCTTACCATTTTGCCAACTGGAAAGCCTTAACCCAATGTAAAG
>JAGWYI010000347.1 GCA_018969455.1 Bacteroidota bacterium
ATGTTTGGTGAGGTTGAACACCGATTTCAGGTTGGTATTGATCACTTCATCCCACTGCTGTTCGGTCATGCGCAGCATCAACGTATCGCGGGTGATGCCAGCGTTGTTAACCAGTACATCAATTTTACCAAAATCTTTAACAACTTGTGCTACAAGCGCTTCTGCCTGTGCATAATCGCCTGCATCACTTTGATAAGCCTTTACAGAAGGGCCCAATTCAGCGGCTAAATTTTCAGACCGGTCTGCCGAGGATGCTGAAACATAGGTAAACGCTACTTGTGCGCCTTGCGCTGCAAACGTACGCACGATGGCTTCACCGATTCCGCGCGCGCCGCCGGTTACGAGCGCGACTTTTCCATCTAATAATCCCATGGATAGTTGTTGGTTATAAGTTGTTAGTTGTTAGTTGGAGTGCAAAGGTTAAAAATTATCGTTCTCAAAACATTGAAATCTTATAGTTAATCGTCGAAGGCGAATCTTTTCTGCAACTTTGCGACTTAAAACACCCTGTTTTGAATCAAGTAAACAAACCTGACGCGTATGCTGCGCTCCGAATTCCGGATTATCGCTGGTTTTTGGCGATGCGCATGATGATGACCTTTACGGTACAGATTATGTCGGTCGCAGTACAATACTTTGTGTATGAACTGACGAATAGTCCCTTGATGTTGGGCTTGATTGGTTTGACAGAGGCGATTCCAGCCATTGGCATCAGTTTGTGGGCGGGTCATTTGGCCGATAAATACAACCGACGGAATATTTTGATCGGTTGTTTATCCTTGCTGTTGATTTGTTCGCTGGCGCTGTGCGGATTGGCCTTTTACAAGGATACCCTGCCCGCTTCGACCATTTTGATGGCGATTTATGCCGTTATTTTTACCAACGGAATTTCGCGCGGCTTTTTCAGTCCTGCGAACTTTGCCTTTTTGCCGCAATTGGTCGATCGCAAATTGCTGCCCAACGCCATTTCCTGGAACAGCAGTACCTGGGAAGTAGCAAGTATTGGCGGATTGGGCATTGGCGGATTGTTGTATGGTTTTTGGCATGGTCCTGACCTGGCATTTTGGGTAATGTCCGTTTTGTGCGTATTCGGGTTGGTTTGTACGTTGCAAATCACCTCGAAGCCGGTACCGCCCGTAAGTTCGATGGAGCCTGCGCTCGTACGCATACGCGAGGGCTTGCGGTTTGTTTTTAGCAATCAATTGATTATCACCACCATTGTATTGGATTTATTGGCGGTGTTGTTTGGAGGCGCGGTGGCTTTGCTGCCGGTTTTTGCCAAAGATATTTTGAAAGTTGGTCCGGAAGGCTTGGGTATTTTGCGGGCAGCCATGTCGATTGGGGCAATTTCCATGGCCTTTTTTATAGCGCACCGTCCCTTGGGCAAAGGGGCGGGCAAACTATTGCTGGCCAGTGTGGCAGGTTTTGGGGTTTGTATTATTGGCTTTGGCTTGTCGACCAATTTTTGGCTCTCGTTTGCATTTTTAGTCACGGCGGGCATGTTGGACGAGGTAAGTGTATTTATTCGTTCCTCGCTGGTGCAGCATCTTACGCCGGAGCACATGAAGGGTCGGGTATCGTCGGTGAGCACGATTTTTATCACTTCTTCGAATGAAATCGGGGCTTTTGAGAGTGGTTTGGCGGCCAGTATGATGGGCACCGTGCCTTCCGTGGTATTTGGCGGGGCGGTTACCTTGTTGGTGGTGTATTTGACCTGGTTGCGTTCTCCTAAGTTGCGGATGTTGGATTTTTCGCGGTTTCGGTAGAAAATCGTTAGCATTTCCAGAAATAGAAACCTGAATTTGCATTAAATCTAATGCAATACGATCACGGATTTTCTAAAAACAGCACGCCTTTCCATGGATAACGTAAGAAAATACATGCCTGCTGGCAGGTTTCCTACCTCCAACAAAGTTCCTTCAGATCCCGCTAAAACATGCCCGGTCCTGTAAAATTGTCCCGTTACACCTCGCAACTCTATCAATGCGGGATCTTGCAATAAGGTACTAAATTCCAGGCGAAATTTTGCGAAACCAAATCATATTGGAGCAAGTAGGGTTGGACAATGATAGGGGCTTAAACAAATAACAGTAGCAAGTTGGAATAGACTTTTGTAGTCCCGCGAATTTTGCATTTTGTACTTTACGCCGTCAGATTTTGTGCATAACGATCTTTATAAATCATGATAAATCAGCGAAATCCATCCTGATTTATCCACAAAATCCGGCGAATCCTGGTATAGTCTCAATTGGTCGATCGCAAATTGCATCAAGCGCCATTTCCTGGAACAGCAACACTTAGGAAGTAGCCAGTATTGGCGGCTTGGGTATCGACGGTTTTTGGCGGAACACTTGCCTTGTTGGTGGTGTATTTGACCTGGTTGCGGGCACCCAAATTGCGAATATTGGATTTTTTCGCGCTTGAAGTAAATCCAATAGAAAAAACGATTTCATACGGAACGCCACTCTTCAGGCGGCGTTTCATATACTGAACGCCGCCTGAAAGACAGGTTTTTTCATGCAAGACGCTAATTTTCAATAATCTAGTCCAAATGGCATGCGCTAAAGTCGGCAGCGCGAAGGATTACACCTGATCCCTGAAAACTGTATAAATCATTTGCCAAATATTCGCTGGTGATGTATTCCCTTTTGCGAACATCAAATTCAGGAAAAAACACGCAAACTTGTACCATTCAAACTGGTGTTATAAATGGTGAGCCCTTTATTTCCCGTTGAATTCAGGCCATTACCTTGCAAATCAAAGCGCGCGCCATGCGCTGTACAATAGTAGTTGTTGTTGCTTTTGTCGTATTTGACTTGTTTCTGCCCTTCGTGGCTGCAAGTGTTTGTTGCCGCAACAAAACTACCGCTGGTGGTTTTGGCAACTACCACACCGTTGTGTATCAAATAATTACCGTTGGTGTTCAGGGAACTAAAATTCGGATCGGAAAGATCTAGCGTAAAATCTACCGGACCACTGCTGTCTTTTGTGCAGCTGCTCAGACAATTTGTCGTGAGCACAAATGCAGCGCCAATCCCCAAAGAGGCGAGGAACTCTTTTCTGGTCATAAAATTTGAAAAATAAAATGAAAAAATGGGTGAATGCTTGCTAGGTTCTTACTGGGCAATGGCACAAGATAAACGTATGGTATCATAATAACGCGGCTTTTTTGACCGAATCGGTTTATTCATTCGCTCAATCCGGAAATCGGCAAGCTGTTGGGGTTTTCCTATTTTGGCCGATCTTTTTTCCGACTTTACCGAAATCCTTACCACACGATCCTACTTAATCCGGCATTTTTGAAACAACCATAGGGGCATGTTTTATTATTCAGAGTGCACAATATTGGGTTTAAAAAATGTATAAACAACGGATGGTCACAAATAGTGAAACGATTTTGTGGTCTTTGATAGAACATGCCCTTATCAGATTATTTTTGGATTAAACACAGAAACCAATGAAACGGAAAAATTGGAAAACCCGGGAGATGGGCATATTGGCCCTCGCAATGATCGTACTTTCGCGCAATAATTATGGAGCCGCCCATGATTGCCTGCCAGTTCCCGTATCTGCAGCCATGTATGGGCGGCCGGAAGCCGATTCGATCCCTCCGTTTCCCTGGACGCCCAATCAGGTACCCCGAATAAACATGTCGTTTCCAGATGCTGGTCCATTGCAGCTGTATGGCAACAGTCAAAAACCGGAAAACGTGGTGCTTTTTATCAGTGGGGATGGAGGGTGGAATCATGGGGTTGAAGAAATGGCCCTTACTTTGGCACGCGATACCCGAACGCTTGTTGTTGGAATTGATGAGGATAAATATTACAAAATTTTGCGCACACATTCCGATCAATGTCTGTACCCTGCAGGTGATATGGAAGCGTTGAGTATGTTTGTTCAACGAAAATTGCATCTGCCCGATTATCATAAACCTCTCCTGGTAGGCTATTCTTCGGGCGCTACCCTGGTATACTCCATCTTATGCCAGGCGCCTGCAAATACCTTTTCCGGTGGTGTTGCGCTCGGTTTTTGTCCCGATTTCGATGGCAACAAAGCATTCTGCATGGGCTCGGGCAATTTAAAAATGCAGTTGCGTAAAAACGGTAAAACGTTCGACTTCACTCATGCTGCTGCTCCTTCTGCACCCATGACGATTATTCAAGGGGCGGAAGACCAAGTGTGCGATTGTCAGAAAACGCGTCTTTTTTTTGAAAACACGTCCCGGGTTTCTGTAATTGTTTTGCCCAAAGTAGGACACGGATTTTCAATTGCACGGAACTGGCAACCGGAATTTCAGAAAACTTGTTTGGATTTGATGAAAAATCAGGCAAACAATGCCCCTCCTCAAAACGGTCGGGCGGATGCCAGAGATTGGAATATCCCTGGTGCGCTGTTTCCACCCTTACCTTCCGACAATGGAGCCCCCCTGGTGGTATTTTTTAGCGGCGATGGCGGTTGGACCAGTTTCGATCATCAAATAATGACACAACTACAAGAAATGGGTTATGCTGGTATCGGAATTAATTGCCAATCTTACTTTTGGAATAAAAAAACACCCGAACAAACCATAGAAGATCTGATGCCGATGCTGCAATATTATATGCAAAACTGGCATTGCAATGAGCTCGTTTTGGCCGGGTACAGTTTCGGGGCAGACCTTGTTCCCTTTATTCAAAACCGTCTACCCGCTTACCTACGACAAAAAGTAAGAAGATTGGTTCTTTTATCGCCCGATGACAAAGGAGATTTTGAAATTCATGTGGCGGGCATGCTGGGTGTAAGTGGGGGGCCCTATGATGTAATTCAGGAAATCAAACTGGTTCAACAAACTCCCATTACTATCATACAAGGAGATGAAGAGGAGGATGTGCTCGGGACCTCCTTGCAGCAAAAAACTACAGTCCAATTTAACCGAATACCAGGCGGGCATCATT
>JAGWYI010000348.1 GCA_018969455.1 Bacteroidota bacterium
ATGATTTTTTTAAAATGGTCTTTGTTTGCCTTTTTAAAACGGTCAAAATCAATAAAATTGTATATGACCTTAATTTCTCG
This sequence comes from Bacteroidota bacterium, assembly GCA_018969455.1. Taxonomy (GTDB): domain Bacteria; phylum Bacteroidota; class Bacteroidia; order Chitinophagales; family Saprospiraceae; genus M3007. The sequence goes on from JAGWYI010000348.1 coordinate 81, forward strand.
CTGAATTTTGAAATGACTCAGGGTTTCCTCCTTGAGGTTTTGGGAAACGGCCGTAACGCCATCGCTTTTGTTGATGCTGAACTCTACCACCGGTGCGAAGGCGTTGTTGTTGCCCACCAGGGTAATATCGGTACCGTGCAAGGTGGTAATGACCGGCAAATACCGGCCTTCGGTCAGCAGAATTTTTTTAGCCATATAGGCCACCGCCGCGTGCGGGATGGCATAATGCACATGCAAAAGATCCAGGTTTTGATATTTCACCACATCCACAATTTTGGATGCGAGCGCAGTATCGTACGGCGGGTATTCAAACAGGGGATAATCCTCGGTATCGACCTCGTGGTAAAACACATTTTCGTGGAAATGGGCCAGTCGCACCGGGCGGCGGTAGGTAATAAAATGCACCTCGTGCCCCCTGCGGGCGAGCCCGAGTCCGAGTTCGGTGGCTACAACTCCGGATCCGCCGTAGGTAGGATAGCATACAATGCCGATTTTCATATAGGTATAATTTTTTAGAGGACAGAATTTTCCACAAAAGGCAATAAATCCGGATAGTCGGTGGTGTAGTGCAGGCCCCTGCTTTCCCGTCGGTGTGCGGCGGAGCGGGAGATGAGGTAAGCGATGGTAATGAGGTTGCGCAATTCCATGAGTTGCGGCGATATTTTGGTCGTTTTATACAATTCTTCGGTTTCCTGGTACAGCAAATAGAGGCGGTCGAGTGCGCGTTTGGAGCGGAGGTTAGACCGCACGATGCCCACATAGTAGGACATAATGTCTTTCAATTCTTTGAGGCCCTGAGTGATGAGCACCATTTCCTGGGGGTCAGTAGTTCCTTCGGCGTTCCAGTCGGGGGCATCTTCCTGAAAATCCCAGGATTCAAGTTTGCCTTCCAGGTCGAGGTAAATCCGGTGTGCAAACACCATGGCTTCCAGCAGGGAGTTGGAAGCCAGTCGGTTGGCGCCGTGCAGGCCGGTACTGCTGCATTCGCCGGCGGCATAGAGCCGGTTGATGCTGGATCGTCCGAAGGCATCCACCAGGATTCCGCCGCACATGTAGTGGCAGGCGGGCACCACGGGAATCATATTTTTCATGGGGTCGATGCCCAGGCTCAAGCATTTTTCATAAATGGTGGGGAAATGCGCCATAAACCCGTCTTTATCGAGGTGTCGGCAGTCGAGAAACATGCAATCGGTGCCGCGTTTTTTCATTTCAAAGTCGATGGCGCGTGCCACGATGTCGCGCGGGGCCAGGGAGAGGCGGTCGTCGTATTGATGCATAAATTCAACCCCGTCGGCGTCTTTCAGCACGGCGCCGAAACCGCGCACGGCTTCCGAAACCAGGAAACTGGGGTTTTCGCCGTTTGGGTTGTAGAGGGAAGTGGGGTGGAACTGCATAAATTCCATGTTTTCTACCCGGCCTTTGGCGCGGTAGGTCATGGCTACGCCGTCGCCAGTAGCAATTACGGGGTTGGTAGTAGATTTATATACTTGACCGGCGCCGCCGGTACACAAAATGGTTACGCGTGCGAGGATGGTATCAATTTCGCCATTGAGTTTGTTGAGGGCGTAACAGCCGTAGCATTCGATGTTGGGGGTTACGCGGATCACCATGCGGCCCAGGTGGTGCTGGGTGATGAGGTCGAGGGCAAAATAGTGTTCCAGCACTTGAATATTGGGGAATTTGGCAGCCTCTTCCATCAGGGTGCGTTGCATTTCCCAGCCGGTGAGGTCTTTGTAGTGCAGGATGCGGTGTTCGGAGTGGCCGCCTTCCCGGGCCAGGTCGTAGGATTCGCTGCCTTTCTCTTTATCGAATCGCGCGCCCCATTCAATGATTTCGCGCACGCGCTCGGGGCCTTCATCCACCACAATGCGCACGATTTCTTCCTTGCAGAGGCCGGCGCCGGCGTCGAGCGTATCGGCGACATGTTTTTCGGGATTGTCTTTTTCGGGGTTCCATACGGCGGCCACACCGCCCTGGGCGTATCGGGTATTGCTTTCGCCTTCAATGGTTTTGGTCAGCACCAGGATGTTTCGGTCGGGGTAGCGTTTGGCTGCCTTAATGGCAAAAGTGAGTCCGGCAATTCCGGATCCGAGCACAAGCATGTCGGTTTTAATCCTGGTCATAATCCTGATGTTTAAATAAAGGGCTTGCGCCTGCTCGGGCGCGGGCGCCCGAGCAGGCGCAAAAATAGCTTAAAGCGCGTACCCTTGTTGAAGCAACGATCAGATTATCGATTTGTTCAGTCAAATCAGGGGCTTTCTGCAGGCGGGTCGGTCGTTTTGATTTTTTTCGGCAGGCGGCCGGCCTCTTTCAGGGCGCGTTGAATGAGCCATTCGAGTTGTCCGTTAACGCTCCGGAACTCATCCGCGGCCCATTTTTCAAGCGCTTCATAAGTTGCATTGTCTATGCGCAGTACAAATGATTTTTTTTCTGCCATGATAGGAGGAAGGCCTGTCCCAATTGCTTGAGACAGGCCGAATTTTTAGGGATGTAAAGTGCCTGTATTTACGACAGGCGAAACGTTTCGGTCGCCGCAGAGCACGACGAGCAGGTTGCTCACCATGGCTGCTTTTTTTTCTTCATCGAGTTCGATGATTTTTTTGTGCGACAGCATTTCGAGGGCCATTTCCACCATACCCACGGCGCCTTCCACAATTTTGCTTCGGGCCGATACGATGGCGCTGGCTTGTTGGCGCTGCAGCATGGCCTGGGCAATTTCGGTGGCGTATGAGAGGTTGTTGATGCGGGCTTCTACCACTTCAATTCCGGCAATATGCAGGCGGTCGGCAATTTCGAGGGCCAGTTGGTGATTTACTTCTTCAAAGGAGGAGCGTAAGGTAATGGCGGCCTCTTCGTCTTCCAGGTTGTCGTAGCTGTACATGCCGGCGAGTTTGCGCACGGCCGTTTCGCTCTGAATTTTGACAAAATTCGGGTAATTTTCCACGGCAAAAGCGGCTTTAAAGGTGTCTTTTACCCGGTACATAACCACTGCGCCAATAAGGATCGGGTTGCCTTGTTTGTCGTTTACCTTGATTTGCGGAACATCCAGCGTGTCGGCCCGGATGGAAATTTTCTTTTTGGTATAAAAAGGATTTACAAAAAAGAATCCGCTTTCGTTTAGGGTTCCCATGTAGGAGCCGAACAGGGTAAGGACGCGGGTGCTGTTGGGTTCGATGGCGATGAAGCCCGGGGTAATGAATCCGAAGGCGATGGCCAGCAATACAGCGCCAGGAATTGGTTCGCGGAGGATCAGCATGGCAATTCCGACAACAGTCATTAATAAAACCAGTGTCAACATTGTCCACCCGGAGCTTGGTTTCAAGATTTTTTCCATTTCAGGTTTAAATTGATTTTAGTGTGATATTGTTTTGATATCACAAATATGGGGGTTCGTTTGTCAAATTGTCAAGGGAAGCAAGTTAAAAAAGCGTCCAACAGGGTCAATTTTCCGACAAAGGGGTGTTGGAGGGCGATAAAAAAACGCCTGTTTACCGTGGGCAAACAGGCGTTTGGGGTGCGTTTAAAAAAAGAACGCGTGTTATCGGTTCATAGATTCGAGGAATTCGGTATTGTTGGAGGTGTGCATCATTTGTTTTTTGATAAACTCCATGGCTTCTTCCGGTTTCATATCGGCCAGGTGGTTTCGGAGGATAAACATCCGTTGGAGGGTATCTTTATCGAGCAGCAATTCTTCGCGGCGGGTGCTTGATTTGGTCAGGTCTACAGAAGGGTACATGCGTCGGTTGGCCAGGCTGCGGTCGAGTTGGAGTTCCATATTGCCGGTACCTTTAAATTCTTCGAAGATCACCTGGTCCATTTTGGAGCCGGTATCGATCAGGGCGGTTGCCAGGATGGTGAGTGAGCCGCCGCTTTCGATGGCGCGGGCGGCGCCGAAGAATTTTTTGGGTTTTTGGAGTGCGGTTGCTTCCACGCCACCGGAGAGCACTTTTCCTGATGCGGGCGCCACGGTATTGTATGCGCGGGCCATGCGGGTGATCGAATCGAGCAGAATTACCACGTGATGGCCGCATTCCACCATGCGTTTTGATTTTTCGAGTACGATATTGGCGAGGCGCACGTGGTTTTCAGCGGCTTCATCGAAGGTAGAGGCCACCACTTCGGCGCGCACGCTGCGGCGCATATCGGTAACCTCCTCGGGGCGTTCGTCGATCAAAAGCACGATCACGTAGCATTCCGGGTGGTTTTTGGTGATTGCGTTGGCGATATCCTTGAGGAGGAATGTTTTACCGGTTTTGGGTTGTGCGACGATGAGGCCGCGCTGGCCTTTTCCGATGGGTGTAAACAGGTCGATGATGCGGTTCCCGAAATCGCGGCCGGTAGGGCTGGTGAGCAGGTTGAATTTTTGGGTAGGGAACAGGGGCGTCAGGTAGTCGAAGGGCACGCGGTCGCGCACGTCTTTGGGTTCCAGTCCGTTTATTTTACTTACTTTCAGCAGGGCGAAGTATTTTTCGCCTTCTTTTGGGGGCCGAATGGCGCCTTTTACGGTATCGCCGGTACGGAGACCGAACAATTTAATTTGCGAGGGAGAAACGTAAATATCGTCGGGGCTGGTTTGGTAATTGTAATCGGCCGATCGGAGAAAGCCGTAACCATCTGGCATCATTTCGAGGGTTCCGAGGCCTTCGATGATGCCATCGAGTTCTACGTCAAATTTTTCGCGGGGCAGCACAGGCATTACTTCCGCCTCGGGTTGTACGAGGGGTTGAGACGGTCGGGGGTTGGGTTGTTGGGGTAATTCCGTTGTGGAGGGGCGGATGGGCATTTCAAACTCTTCATCTTCCCCGCTTGTTACAGGATTTGTAAATTCTTCCTCTTCCAGGT
>JAGWYI010000349.1 GCA_018969455.1 Bacteroidota bacterium
CAGCGGACTCGAATTTGTTCGGTCCTTGCCTGAAGAAAGGCCTATGGTCATTTTCCTTACTGCTTACAAGGAACATGCACACATCGGGTTTGATATGCAAGTGGTAGATTATCTGGTAAAACCGGTGGCGCCCGATCGGTTTGAACGCGCCATAAAAAAGGCCTATGCGCAATTCGAACGTACAATGGATACGGTCCCGCTCACACGACTTGACCATCCCGATCATTTTTTTGTTTTTTCAGATTATGTTCAAATCAAAATTGTAATCTCTGAAATCCAATTCATTGAAAGCATGGGAGATTACGTTAAAATTCATTTGGATGGCAAAAAAAAGCCGGTTATTACCCTTGAACGCCTTAAAAATATGGCACAGCGCCTCCATGATTTAGGCTTTAAACGGATTCATAGATCCTATTTGGTCAATATTGCAAAAGTAGAGGCAAAGCAAAAATCGCAGGTAAAAGTTGGCAACATCTGGATTCCTGTTGGGGAGCGCTTTTCGATAGACTAGCACTGGAAGCAACCAAGCGTTTTTTCCAAATCCTTTGTGCATCGTTTTTTAAGCAAATCACTGAAAATTTGCCCTTCATACAGCAACAAATGGCTTCTTTCAAGAGGTATTCAGAATAAAATATTCTCGGCTGTTTGGGTAAAATACACTCTACGCCGCCAGATTTTGTGCAGAACGACCTTTATATATCATTATGAATCAGCGAAATCTATCCTGATTAATCCACAAAATCCGGCGAATCCTGGTATAAATCCTATACGCCCTGGCACCCGAATGCAAATAAAATGCAAAAGCAGGAGAACGGGCAGTATTTAAACTGAATCCATTGCACATTTGCGGCACAATGTGGGCGCTGTGATACAACTTCTCCAAAAATTCGGATAAAACTTTACTTTTCGCCGCCAGATTTTGTGCATAACGATCTTTATAAATCATTATAAATCAGCGAAATCCATCCTGATTTATCCACAAAATCCGGCGAATCCTGGTATCGTTTTTATCCCTCCATTCGTTGTGTCACCAATTTCAGTATTCTGCATGAAAAACTTGATTCTGTTTCTTTTACTGGCCGTATCAACTTCTGTTTGGGCCCAAAATGCCCCCGCCCCTCCACCAGTTCCAACACCCGAAAAGGACGCTTTGCGCTTGAACCTCAATGCCGATGGGTCGCATTATTTTCAAGTCACCTTTCTCAATCAGGTATGGTTGAGGTATAACCAGAACAATCCGGGTACCCTGGTAGAAAACAAGCCAGAAGACCATACTTTCGACATCGGACTTCGCCGGACCCGAATTCAAATGTTTGGCCAAATTACAGATAAAGTATTTGTATATTTTCAATTTGGGGAAAACAACATCAATACCCAGTTTAACACAGGCAACAACCGCAAATTGGCTTCTTTTTTCCATGATGCCTTGTGCGAATACAAAATTTCGAAAAAAAATCAACTGAAATTAGGCGGTGGCCTCACGATAGCAAATGGCTTGTCCCGTTTTTCCCAACCCAGCATCGGCTCCATTATGACGCTCGATGTGCCAGTGTTCGCCCAAACTACGGTAGACCAGACCGACGAGTTTTCCCGCAAATTAAGCTTGTATGCGCGCGGACAGATAGGGAAATTTGATTATCGAATTATATTGAGTGATCCTTTTCCGGTTGCTTCATCTGGCGCCAGTCTGCCTACCCTGAATGAATACGCCAATTTTGCACAAAGAGGGCATCAATGGCAGCAACAAGGCTATCTGATGTACCAATTTTTTGAGCAAGAACCCCACACAACCCCTTACATGACAGGAACTTACCTGGGTAAACGCAAGGTTTTTAACATTGCCCTGGGCGGTATATATCAAAAAGATGCCATGTGGCGGAAAGGCAGCGTGGGGGATACCATTTATCAAGCCATGCAGCATTTTTCCGTAGAAAGCTACCTCGATATGCCCGTAAACCGCGAAAAAGAAACTGCCGTGTCGGCTTATGTGGGCTACTTCAACACCAATTATGGCGACAATTACCTGCGCTATAACGGAATCATGAATGTAGCAAACGGAACGAATTTAACCGCAAACAACAGCATTGTCGGGCAAGGCCCAAGCTATGGGAATGCCGTACCTATGTTTGGTACCGGTAATGTAATATATGCCCAATTCGGATTTCTTTTGCCCAAAGGGCTTCTCGGAAACGGGCATAAATTGATGCCTTATGGTTCCCTGACAGCCGCAAAGTATGATCGATTGAATGGTTTATGGGCCAATACCCTGGATTTGGGTATCAACTACTTCATCCTCGGTCACAAATCAAAAATCACGCTCGATTGGCAAAATCGACCCACATTTAAAGTGCAAAACAATGCCGTAGCGAGCGACAAACGGCGCAATACCCTCAATTTGCAATATCAAATTTTCTTCTAATCCTTTTTTGTTCGAATTGCTGATTTTTAATGGTTTAGGGGCTTATACACAAAAAACAGCAATGCACTGCGTAAAAGCAGGCTTTCCAAAGAGGAAGAATGCCAGATAAACAAGCGAATACCGTCTGTTTATCCGGCATTTCTTCCCACATAATTATGCGGCGTCAAGTTCTTTAGTTCCGCTTTAACCGTATCCGATACAGCCAGGCTGTCTATAAATTGATGCAATACATCCTGGGTTACAGCCGATCGTCCCCGCGTAAGTGCCTTTAAGGCCTCATAGGGTTGCGGGTATGCTTCGCGTCGTAAAATCACCTGAATGCCCTCGGCAATTACCATCCAGTTGTCTTCCAAATCATCGTACAACTGCCCCTCATTGAGCGATATTTTGCTCAAGCCTTTTAAAAGAGACTGAAAGGCAATTAAGGTATGCCCCATGGGCGTGCCAATGTTGCGCAATACGGTAGAATCGGTCAGATCGCGTTGCAAGCGGCTAATGGGCAGTTTTTCAGCCAAATGATGAAACAAGGCATTCGCTAACCCGAAATTGCCTTCTGCATTTTCAAAATCAATGGGATTTACCTTGTGCGGCATGGCCGAAGAACCAACCTCGTCCTTTACGGTGTGTTGCCGAAAATACTCCATGGAAATATACGTCCACATGTCCCGGCAAAAATCCGTCAGAATCGTATTGATGCGACCGAGCGCTTGAAACTGGGCGGCCATGCAATCGTAATGCTCAATTTGGGTGGTTGTTTGCGAACGTTCCAGTCCCAAAAATTCGGAAACAAATTCATTTCCAAATTTTTGCCAGTCATAATCAGGATAGGCAGCATAATGGGCATTTAAATTGCCGGTAGCGCCGCCAAACTTTGCTTTATGCGGAATGGCCTTCAGTAAATCTACCTGAACGCGCAGCCGTTCTGCAAAAACCTGCAGCTCCTTACCCAATAAAGTAGGCGATGCCGGTTGTCCGTGCGTGCGCGCGAGCATGGGTACATGCGCCCAATCCTGTGCATGCAACTCCAACTGATTGATTATTTGCTGCAAATGTGTGAAATATACAGCCTCAAGGGCGTTTTTAAACAACAAAGGAATTGCGGTGTTGTTGATATCCTGGGAGGTTAACCCAAAATGCACAAACTCACGCAAATCACCCAAGCCCAATTCATCAAAGCGTTCTTTTAAAAAATACTCTACCGCTTTCACATCATGATTGGTGGTTCGTTCGATGGTTTTTACATAGGCTGCATCATTTTCGCTAAAATTTTCAAAGATTTGATTCAATGCATCTATTTTTTCTTCTTCGAAACTTTCCAACTGTGGAAGTCCCAATTGACACAATGCAATAAAATATTGAATTTCAACAAATACGCGATAGCGGATGAGTGCAAATTCACTAAAGTAGGCAGTTAAACTGCGGGTTTTGTCGGCGTATCTGCCGTCTATGGGTGATATGGCTGAAAGCATTTTCCTGCTGATTCAATTTAAAATGATGCAAAATTAGAAAAACCATGCAAAGTGCATTTGTCGGCCCGCCTGCCTTGCGGTATTTTTGCCAAAAATTCAACATCATGCGTGTACATCACCTTTTTTTGGGTATTTTAATTTTCTCCATGGCTGCCTGTTCAAACAATCAGCACATCCAACAATTACAAGAACAAACCGAGGCCGTTCACGACGAAGCGATGAAAGACCTTGCCACCCTCAACCGTTTGTCACGCAGCCTCAAGAAAGCATATGCAGAACTTGATTCTGTCTCTAATGAAACCCTGAAAGCCCAAATGGGTAAAGCCGTGGAACAAATGGATAAGGCAGAATCCGAAATGATGGAATGGATGGCCCAGTACAGGTCGCCTGAAGGCAAACCCGCTTCAGAAGCCAAAGTCTATCTGGAAAATGAATTGAGCAAAATATCCAAAAACCGCGATGATATCCGGAATGCCATACAAGCGGCACAAGCGCTGCAAAATTCTGGCAAATAAACACTTCTGAATTCTTTTAGCATGAAATATTTTATAGCCAGCTTATTGCTCCTCTTTTTTTGGAGTGCCTGCATAACGCCTGAAAACAAATCCCTGCCCTATTTGGGTGAACGCAGACTGGCTGCAAATGGGGATACCATTTATCCAAGCATCCGCGATTTTACTTTTATCGATCAGGACAGTCAATGGGTGAATAATGCCACTTTTGCCAATAAAATATATGTGGTCGATTTCTTTTTTATCCATTGTCCTACCATTTGCCCCAAAGTGAAAGCCAATGGTTTACGCATTTATCAGAAATTTCTCCATGACAATCGCATCATGCTTTTGTCTCATACCATTGATGTCAAAAACGATACCATTGCCGCACTGCGGCAGCATGCCGAGAAACTGCACATCGACTCCCAAAAATGGAAATTGGTGACAGGGAACAAAGACGATATATACTCAATTGCCGATGATTATTACAGCATTGCCAAGGAAAACCCGGAAGCGCCAGGCGGTTTTGATCACAGCGG
>JAGWYI010000350.1 GCA_018969455.1 Bacteroidota bacterium
CGCAATTCCTGATTGGCATAGAACAGCTCCAAGGCCTTCTGCTCCATGATGCTTTCTGCCAGTTTTCGAGCTGAAATTTCGCGTTCAACTCTCCGTTTTAAAATCTCCAATTCTTTCATGCACCTGTGCGCGCTTCCAAATCTATGATTTTTCCAGTAAAAAACGCACTTTAGACCCATCCGGCTCTAAATTTTCGCGCGTTATGGTTACTTTTTCATTATAATGATCAAATGCCGATTGCATCAATCCTTCGGCAAAATCTGCCATTTTTCGTTGAGAATAGTATATCATTTCCAGTTTCCCCATACCCAAACGTTTGCTTTCAAATCGGGGCAACTCCGCATCCGGATACAACTTTATTACCTCAACGTGTATGTAATGCTCAATACACTCCAATAACTCAAATCCGCTGTTTATGCCCTTCAAAAAATGGGAATATCCCGATTCCAAAATGCTAAAAAAATAAAGGCCAAACTGTTTCAATAATCCCGATTCGGGAACCCCAGTATGCCGACTCACCGCATGCAGCAACTCAACCATCTCTTCATGTGCATAAGTACCGATGGCAGTATAAACCCCTTTTGAAGGCAACTCGGATTCCTGAAGGATTTGATCCACCAACTCGTATCCAAATTTTTCTTCAATCAAATTCAAAAATTCAGTAAAGACAATTCCTTTCATATTTCAAAATTAAAATTATTCAGGACTGCTTGAATTGCTCCAACTACCCGATATGCGTATTTACCAAAAACAGCGCCAAAAGGTTTTTGAGCCCCCAAACCCTCCAATTTTTTCCTTTAACTTTCCATCTTCATGCTTTAAATCCGGGTCTAAATGCATGATAATGTCGTATTACCTCCCGTAGGGTCCGTTTTATGCTCATGGGTATGCGACGCATAAAGTACAATCGCCCAAGCAAAGTGGTAAGGTATACACCCAAAGTGGAGGCAATCGCAGCGCCAAGAACTCCTAACCATTGTACAAAAAACCACAACAAACCCAAATTGATAAACAAACTGAAATTGGTCATCCGAAAATTCCATTGCGGCTGACCTGAGGCGTCTAGCGCCAAACCCAACAAGCGCCCCCAGGGCTTGATCAAGCCAGCCAGCACCAAAATCCGAAGGTACGTGGCAGCATCCGGATACCGGTCGCCCGCTAAAATATACACCAGAACGTCTGCACCTAAAAAACTCAGTACAAACAAGGGTATGGCAATAGACAACAACTGCGCAGTGGAATCATCACATTTCCGACTCATGGATTGTAATCCGTTGGCATAATATTCCTGCGCAATTTTGGGAAAAATAGACTGCGAAACGGCATTCAAGGGCAAATCGAGCCAGCTGATCAGCCGGGTAGCTATGTTGTAGGCCGCCAAACCGGCTGGGGTGGCCCATGCGCCCAGCAACAATACATCTACCCGCTGAAACAACATGGAACTGAGATTGGTGCCCAATCCATATCGACCATACTGCCATATCCGAATCATCCACAATTTTCGAATTCGTACCCGCGCCAGGGCATTTCCAAGCGATTTTTGCCGTAATATCAGAACCGCCATAAATGCAGGAACCTGCATTAACAACAATACCTGCGGCTCCAAACGCCTAAAGCAAGCATAATAAACCAAGGCGCAACTCAAATATGCCAATCCAAACATCCAACTTCCCCTCAATATTCCCAAAAATTCGCTCCGAGCCATCTGAACAGCATCAAACCAACGTAAAATAGTCGTAAGTATGCCTACGCCCAGGTACCACATCAGCAACATCGGCAATTCAGGCAAAATCCATACGTGACGCAAAAGCCATCCTACAAGGGCCAATATGAAAGCCGCTGCCAAACTAAAGATCAAACTCAACCCTAAAGCCGAACCCCCTATTTCCTGCTGATCAGCTAATGGGTGCTTGGCAAAAAAATTGACCATCGCCGATTGAATCAGGCCAACGCGCGCCATTTCAATAAATGAAATCAGCGTCAAAAACATGGCCCAACTCCCCAATCCATCCGGGGTCATACAGCGCGCAGCCACCATAAATTGCAACACTGCAAATGCTTGCTGGACCAAACTGGCCATCAATGCATGATTGTGACGCAGTTTATTGATCAGGTGTATTATTCTTTTCATTTCTTCGACACCTGTTGGTAAATTTCCAGTGTTTGTTGGGCAATACGCTCCCAGGTAAAGCGGTCCCGAACCAATTGCAAACCGCGTGCACCCATGCTACGGGCTTCCTCCGGATGGGCATACATCCAGTTGATGGCCTCTGCCAATTCAGCCGGCTGATCTACAGGTGTCATCAATCCATTTAGTTCATGCTCAAGCACTTCGTCAATACCTGGTATGCGCGATGCTATTACCGGCTTCCCACATGCATTCGCTTCCAATAGTACAATGCCTTGCGATTCATGTCGAGAAGGCAATACCAAGGCAAAACTGCGCCTAATCCAGGAAAATACACTTTCCTGATCCTGCGACCCTAAAAACCGTACACGGCCGCCCAATTGATAAGCAGCTACCTGTTTTTCCAGTTCCGAACGACAGCCCCCATCGCCAATGATCACCAACTCCACGGGCGGTTTTACCTGCTTCATGGCCTCAAGCAAAGAAAAAACACCCTTGAGTGGATCCAAACGCCCTACAAACAATAAGATAGCAGCGGGTTCTTGCGATGCGGCAATTTCCGACACCGGAATATCTACCCCGTTGGAAATTCTGTAAATCGGACTTCCATGTTTTACATCCAAATAATCCAATTGGTTGCGCATCTGATTGCTCACAACTATTACGGCATCGGCGTGTTGCAATGCCCTTCTTTCAAGTCTGGATGCCCAACGCGCATGCACGCGATCCGACCAAATTCCTCTTTTTTCCCCAAGCGACATCTTGTTCTCCCAATATATCAGGCCGTGAAAGGTGCATACTACGCCAATATTCTGCCGTTTCCCGGCATACGAAATACCGCTCCTGCCTTGAATGTGTACTACATCATAAGTAGGCGCATTTTGGCGCAACCACCTTTGTGCTGATAGATTAAAAAAAAATTCCTCTGCATATTTTTTCAATACAGGCAGCTTTCGACCCGGAAAATAGGGAATCCTGATCAGTTGAATGTCTTCCCGTGTTTCTACCTGCACACGACCCAGAAACTTGCCTGAAGTGAGGATGTGCACTTCATGGCCCAATTTATGCAACCAAAGCGACAACTTCCAGGTGTGGGTTTGAATCCCGCCCATGACTTCTGGCGGCAAAGCCTTACATATTAACAATACCTTCATATGATTCGCGTTGTAAGCAACCGGCGCTTGATTAAAAAAATGGTTGTTCGCCATCTTTTTTCGGGATGGCGTCCCGTCGTTGAAGTTCCCTTTTTCCGGCGTTGGCGCCCAGAATAGCACCCAGCACAAAAAAAATGAGAATGATGTTCCAAGGCATTCCTTCGGTTCCCATGACGCTGTTTTTTTAGGTTTGATCCGGGTTGGGATGAACAACTGTTTTCGGGGTGACAATGAATTTTTTGCGCGCTTCCTTCATCCGCATCATGGCTTTAAGGGTAGCCCAAAATGCTACCGGGATTTGCAACCACAAATGCAAATTTTTAAATGAAAACACAAAAGATGGAAGCGCCAAAAGATAACTTGCCACATTCACGACAAATGCTAGGGTCCAGAACCAGGCCAATGAGGTCCCGAATATCCAGTTGATGAGGGCGCCAATAAACAACAAACCAGGCAACAACAAGCGTGGTGGCAAGGCCATTTGGATGGCTTTGTTGAAAAAATCAACATTGCCCCGAAATAAAGCAGGCAGACTTTTCGGGATGTATTGTTTCGCAAAATCAAACTGGGCTGCAATCCACCTGCTGCGCTGACGCGCAAAAGATGCAGATGCACTTACTTTTTCATCATATACAATGGCCAATTCATCGTATACCATATCAATACGATGCTGTGTACAATACATTTCAAGTGCTTTGTCGAAACCTCCCACAACGTCTATTCCAGCCATGGCCGTTTTAAAAAGCGGATAAGAAAAGGCCATTCCACTTCCGGCCAGGCGCGCCGACAAGCCTAATACCCGATGGCCCCTGCATAAAATGTGGTTATTGGCATATTCACTGGCGGCATCAAGCATAGCCATTCCGGTTTGCAAATTCTTTGCCGCCCGCTGCCCTTGCAACACCTGAACGCCATGATGGAAATGATAATTAACCCGACGCAAAAAATCCGGAGCCATAATGTTGTCGGCATCCAGAATAACAGCAATATCGGGCTCTTCTGATGTTGCCTGCAATGCGAAATTCAAGGCCTTGCTTTTGGTACTTTTCTCAAAGTGAACCGGAGTAACTTTAATCCCCAGTTTTCGCAAAGCCTCTAAAGTTCCTTCTTGCAATTGATCGGCTATAACCTCTACCTCAAACCGGCTTTCGGGATATTGTTGCTTCCGTGCTTCCCTGCTGGAATGAAGAATAACAGCATCTTCCCGGTATGCCGGAATATACACCCGTATGTGCTTAAATGCCTGTATATCGCTGGGCGCTGGAAACGCAATGTTGCGCAACGGTTGGTAAAACAACCCCGCCAATGAAAAACAAAATTGGTAAATGGCCCCCCAGGCGAAGTACAACAACAGCAACAAATTGACAATCAAGAAAATTAAGTGCATGACTAACAGACAATAAGATGAAATGCTTATGGAAAACCATAAACTGTAAAAAATTGATTTTCAACAACATCAATCGTGTTTGTCTTTGTCGTAATGCGGGGCAAGAAAAATAAGCGGAATGCTTATCCCCATGATTATTCCCGTAGGTAACTGGCTGTATACCTGGTTGCCATAACTGGCAAACATGATTCCGGCCATACCACAATATAAGCCGGCAATTTTAAAACGCAATACAGGATCGCGTAA
>JAGWYI010000351.1 GCA_018969455.1 Bacteroidota bacterium
TGGCAGGGACCAATGTAAATATAGGACCCACTGTATCCTGTACCAAAACGATTTGTACCGCCTTCCCAATATTTCCGCAATCATCCTGGGCACTCCAGGTGATGGTACGTTTGTAGGTACCCGCGCAACTAGAGTCGGAATTGACTGCCGTATATGAAATCAACATACTGGTATCACAGTTGTCTGATACATAAACAGGCAATAAAACCGGATTGGGATTTGTACAGGGCAAGGTAATAACCGGCGGAAATCCGGAAATTACTGGCTTAATGGTGTCAATCAATTGAAAACGCAGGGTTTTCTGTTGTAAGTTGCCACAATCATCCCGGGCTTTAAATGTAACATCTACAAACCAGCTGCAATTGTGCGCCGGAATGGCAGGATATGGGCCCGTTCCAAAATTTCCGGATCCTGAAACTCCACTCGATGTACTCCAATCAAACGACGACCAGATGACAGATGAACACCCATCTGAAGCAGATATATTCCCATGGTTGTTGATCCAGGCGTTTAAAACGCCACTATCGTTTCCGCCACATAACTCCGAAATATTGCTCCCCGTCAGAATGGGCGGCACGGTATCAATCACGCCGAAACTGGCTGTGCCGGCATTCGTTTTTTTTCCGCAGGCATCTATAACAAAAAAACTAACCGTCACTTTACCTCTTACCTTCTGATACTGCTTGCTTCCAATTTGCATGGTTCCACATCCGTTGCCATAGGAAGCAAGCAATTCTGCAACAACCTGCGCAGAATCTTTTACCACCCCTCCAATGCGCATTTCATATTGCAGCAAGGATTGTTCAGTACAGGAATCAAGGGCACTTAAATATCCTTTTTTCGAAATCCATTTACCAATTTCAACAAGTGGACTGCCCGTACTTGTACAATAAGCAACTGTATCCTTGGGAGGACTTAATATAACAGGCGGTTGATTGTCGGAGGTGCTGAAAACGGCCGTGGTGGGGATGGCAATCAAGCAATTGTCGGTGGCCCAAAAGGTAACTGTAAGAGGCGCCTTGCAACCCGGAGGAAACAGGGGCGGCGCATTATTGGTATACGACAAAATCCCGGATGGATCCGATGCGGTAAAACTGCTCATCTGCGCTGCAAGCCAGGCCGGATAGGCATTGGTTAGCTGGGTGCAACTGGATGCGCCATTTTGCGGAAAAACGGATATGGAAGGTGGCAGGGAATCTTTGTAAATAACAATGGTTTGGGTGTATACGGCTAAATTTCCGGATACATCTGAAGCAGTCCAGGTACGGGTAAAGGTACCCGATGCGCAGGTGTCGGGGCGTGCCGTTTCAGTAAAAGTACGAACGAGGCTATTCGGGTTGGTACAATTATCTGTAGCAGGCAAAAAGGTATTGGTTGGAACCTGAACCACCGAGTTTAACTGCAGAGGGGTGGGAAATGAGGCGGTGTTAAATACGGGAGGTGTAAGGTCGACAATGGAAACGGTGAAACTAAAGTTGGCTACATGCCCCTGATTATCGCCTACTTTCCACACCACAACCAAATTATTGTATGGCGCAGGCCATAAATCGGTATAAAGATACCCCGATGCTACCGGGTCAAACTGGTTGATAATCACATTTGCGCCAATGGTAGAAGTCACAACAGGCATTCCAAGTCCCCCTGCTGCCAAGGATGTAGCGCAATCATTGCCAACTGCCAATGTTAGATTCGTTGGTGGGGTAAAGTTAAAAAAACTGGTTTGCGCTACCAGCCGATCCGACGGAGCCGATAGGAAGTCAAAGCTGACGATAAGCAGCAAAGACCAGATGCCTTGGAGTAACCGGTTTATCATACAGACGAAAAGCTGTTTCAATGGGGGTGAGCCCATCGATATCAAGGGATATGTTCGTATGTAAGGATTATTTGGATTAAAATGTTAAAAACGTGTAAACTTTCAGAATAGCAAATCGACTTTGGGCCGATTTCGGGAAACTTTATTTTGCGAGTGAACATGAACCCGATTTTCTGATCAAGTGGTGTGTATTTCGCAAAGCGTGTTATTCTTCTTCGCCAGATTTTTTTTTATCCGGCACATTTTCATTCAAAAACGAGTTGATCTGCTCAGCGTCAAAGTTTTTTTCGATCTGACCAAATGAATTTAAGCGAATCTGAATTCCATCCAGTTGGGCAGGATTGTTTGCTTTTTGCTTTTTGCTTGTTCTTGACTTTTTGAGCATTATGCAGTTGTTTGGCAGATCAACGGTTGAAGGTGTTCACAAAAAGTTGCAAGCGTGCAAGCGTTTCTTCCCTTCCCAGGGCGACAGCCATGTCAAACACAGCAGGTCCTTTCATGGTACCTGCCAAAGCAATACGCAACAAGGGCAAAACATCACCTGGCTTAACGCCTTGTTCCTGTACAAATTGCTTTACGCTGGCCTCCAGGTTTGTCGCTTCGAAGGGCTCTATCTGTTCTAAAAAACGCATCATGTCAGAAAACAAAACAGCGGTGTTGGCCGTCCACTTTTTCTGAACCGTCTCTGTATCGTATTCACGCACACGTTCAAATAAATAATACCCTTGTTCTATAAAATCGGGCAAAAAAGTAACCCGTTCTTTCATAAGGGCAACAACTTGAAGCAAAAATGCTGCCGAAACAGAATAGCCTTTTGTTTCCGCCAAGGGTTTGATCAAACCAGCCAGATATTCCGGGGCACTGGCTTGAATGTATTTTTGGTTAAACCACTTGGCCTTCTCAAAATCAAAGCGCGCACCGCTCTTGCTGATGTGTTCTATCGAAAAGGCTGAAATCAGTTCCTCGATGGAAAATAACTCCTGATCTCCACCTGGGTGCCAACCCAACAAAGCCAAAAAATTGACAACTGCTTGAGGCAAAAAGCCCGCCTCACGAAAACCAGGAAACCGATCCTCTTCGGTGGCGCCTACCCAATCCAGCGGAAAAACCGGCATTCCAAACTTTGCGCCATCACGCTTGCTCAGTTTGCCATTGCCTACCGGTTTCAAAATTAAAGGTAAATGCGCAAATTGAGGCATCGTATCTGCCCACCCAAATCCTTGGTACAACAATACGTGGTGCGCAGTGCTGGGTAGCCATTCCTCCCCACGAATCACATGGGTAATTTCCATCAAATGATCATCTATGATGTTGGCCAAATGGTAGGTTGGCATTCCATCCGCTTTAAGCAAAACCTTATCGTCAACCTCGCTGCTGTGAAATACCACTTCTCCGCGTATCAAATCTCGAATGCGGATTTCTACATCGGGCTCTACCTTCAAACGAACCACGTAGGGCGTTCCTGCCTCAAGCCGCGCTCGTAATTCAGATTCAGAAAGCGTAAGGCTGTTCACTAAACTCGACCGGGTAAATTGATTGTAGGTAAAGTTCGCTTCTTTTTGCCGCAAGGCTTCCAAATCTTCCGGGGTATCAAAAGCATAATAAGCATGCCCGCGTTCCACCAGATCAAGCGCATATTTTTGATAAATGGCTTTTCGGTCGCTCTGCCGGTAGGGTCCATAATCTCCGCCAAAACCAACCCCCTCATCCGGAATCAGTCCAACCCATTTTAAGGATTCAATAATGTAATCCTCCGCGCCGGGGACAAATCGATTTTGATCGGTATCTTCGATGCGCAACAAAAACTTTCCGCCCTGTTGTCTGGCAAACAGGTAGTTATACAGGGCAGTACGCACGCCGCCTATGTGCAGTGCGCCAGTGGGGGAAGGAGCAAAACGAACACGAACACTCATAAGAATTGCAAAACTATGTATTTTTTATGAAGATTTTATCAACTTCGGGCACTTTGACCAAGCTTGGCACAATTCTTATTGTATAAAACTGCATTTTATATACCCGAATCCAGTTATTTCATCATCCGAAAAAAATGAATGTTTGACTGGTAAGGGCCTTTAATCCAGTTTCACCTTTATCCATTGCCGATCCTATGTACCTTGCTCGAACTCCGCTTTTACTTCAAAGCATTTTTTCTGCATTTGAATGGCGTATTCCTACCGCCGATCCTGTTCTTTACCTCACTTTCGACGATGGCCCAATTCCCGAACTCACGCCTTGGGTACTCGAAATCTTGCGCCGATACAAAGCAAAGGCGACCTTTTTTTGCGTAGGCGATAACGTGCGCAAACATCCGGAAATTTTTCTTCAAATTTTAAAGGACGGTCATAAGGTAGGCAATCACACCTACAATCACCTCAATGGATGGAAAACACCCGATAAAACTTACCTCGAAAATGTGCACAAATGTGCCAATTTGGTGAATAGTAACTTGTTCCGCCCACCTTACGGACGAATAACCCGAAGTCAGCAAAAAGAATTGCGCAACCAGTTTCGATTGATCATGTGGGATGTGCTCAGCGGGGATTTTGATGCCGCCATTACACCCCAAAAATGTTGTGACAATGTGCTGCGCAATGCCCGAGCCGGGTCAATTGTGGTGCTTCACGACAACATCAAGGCTGCCCAAAACTTACGGGTTGTACTGCCCGCAATTTTGGAACATTTCAGCAGTATCGGATATCGGTTTGAAGCAATTTCCTGATTATCTAAGGCTTGGCAAATTCATCCAAAGCCAATTTTACTACATCCATCCGGCTCCAAAGGATAAAATGGTCGCCCTTGGGTAAAATGATTTCCTTCACCGAATTTGCGTTTACCAACATTTTTACGCCAAATTGAACATTGCCAATCGGCACCAATTGGTCGTCTTCCGCGTGAATAAATCGTACAGGGCAGCGTATCGCTTCCCACTTGGGCATCATTTGTTCCAGTTCCCTGGAAACCCAACGTATTTCATGGTTCGAAACCCACAAAAAACGAGGCAATAACCACTTCACTGGAATATTATCTACCACTGGTACCCACCATTGGTGCGGCTCGAGTCTTGGGTCAATGGAACCCGCAACATCAACCAGGGCCCT
>JAGWYI010000003.1 GCA_018969455.1 Bacteroidota bacterium
TCTTTAAAAAAATTAGTCAATAATTCATTTAAGTCGGGCTTATCAAGCATTGCAAATGTGATACCACGATAGTTATCATGGCTCAAGCCGGAAATTGTGTTAAAATTACGAAACCATTTCATTATTCTTGATGCAGTATGACCATTAAATTGATCAACTACTGTTAGGAAGAGAGCATTCTCTCTTGTCTTTTCTTCTAAATCTTTGCCCTCTGGAAAATTTCGCGTTACTTCAATTCCTTCGGGAACTCTTAAAAAAAGAGGCTTTTCAGATTTTTTTTTCTCAGTGGCAAAAAGCCATTCTGAATGAATTGAAGTCCTGTCTACTTCGAATCCATATCGGTATTTAGTATTTTCTATCCCAAAAACAACTTCATAGAAAGTAGGCTCATTTGAAGATTTCGAGTTTAGTAAGAATGGGTCGAACGGGAGTTCACTAACGGAGCGCTTGTCGAAATTTTCAACAACAATCCTTTTCATTGTATTCACTCCTCTAAGCAAATTGGATTTACCAGAGGCATTAGCACCATAAATAACGGCGGAGGAGAGATAACTATATTGAGCCTTTTTGATTATATTCTGTGGATGGTCAGAAATTGATGCAGGCTCCATACTAAGCGTCTTTCGCTCGGAAAAGGACCTGAAGTTGCCGATGGTGAAGTTAAAAAGCATAATATTTGAGAGTTTTTCTCAAAGGTAGGCACATTTCTTGAAAACCATTCTTTTTTGAGAAAATTTCTCATTTTTTTATTTTTTTTCTCCGAGAACTACTGTACTACCGCAACCCGCATTGCCAATACCCCAATACCTGCGCAGTAATACCCCCTAATAAACCTATCACTTAATTTAAAAGCCCTGTCATTGGTCAGTTCCTGCAATGCAAAAACGAATATCCTGCCTGCATTTTACATATCCCAAAAATCTAACAGACTTTTTAAAGCCCCCATTCCTTTCTTCGTAATGCGGGTGTAAATTTCGGTGGTTTTACGGCTCGCCTGCCCCAATAATTTTTGAACAGATCGCCAATATACCCCTTGTTCGCGCAAATGGGTGACACAAATTGTGTACGGTTGCATCCGGGTGAAGCATACTTTATATTTTTGCAGCGGTGCATATTTGCAGCACGCTTCGTTCGGAATATTTATTCCTTACACCGCCAGATTTTGTGCATAACGATCTTTATAAATCATCGTAATCCATCCTGATTTATCCACAAAATCCGGCGATTCCTGGTATACCTCCAGCAGCGCCCTCAAACAATCAGGTATGCTTCACCGCAACAGGGTTTGTGCAAATGTTTGAAATTTTGGTGTCATGCGTGATTTCTCCCATGCATTTAACCCAACTAAGCGCCTGCACACCGCCAACTTTTTCCCCTGCCTTGCGAAAATTAAAACCGGCTCCAAAGATGAAGTTAAAATAGAATTCAAATAATCGCGTTTAACTTTACCATTTCAAAAAATAAGACCAATCAGCGCCAATGATTAACCGTATTTTATGCTCTATGCTCGCGTTGCTGGCCATTTCAGCCTGCAACACCGCCCACAAAACCGTTGCCAAAGGCGATTTGGCGGCTTCTGCCACTGAATTTAAAGGCACTGGCAATGCCCAACTCGATTACATTACCCTTTACCGCAGCGCTGCCCAAACCGAAATGGAACGCGGCGGCGTTCCTGCCAGCATCATCCTCGCACAAGGCCTGCTCGAATCCAATGCAGGCCAAAGCGAAGTTGCCAAATCCGCAAACAATCATTTTGGAATAAAGTGTGGCAATGATTGGAAAGGAAAAACCTATTACAAAAAAGACGACGATTATGGCCCCGATGGCCAATTGAAAGAATCCTGCTTCCGCAAATACGAATCGGTGGAGGAAAGTTTCCTCGACCATGGCCAGTTTCTGCGCGACCCCAAAAAGCACAACCGGTACGGCTTTCTGTTCAATCTGGACAAAACCGATTACAAAGCCTGGGCCCGGGGACTACAATCGGCAGGCTATGCAACCTCCATTACCTATGCCGACCAATTGATTGAACTGATTGAAAAATATAAACTAAATGAATATGACCTTCCGGGAAAAGTCGTACAACCCGGAGCGCCTCCCACTACCGAAACACCCGTTGTAACAAACCCCAATGGCACTACAGAGCCGGCCCCGCTCAATGCCCGCGTTGGCAGGGTGAACGATGTAAAAGTGGTACTCAGTAAAGACGGTGAAACCCTGGAAGAAATTTCGCGCGCCTATCGGGTCAACCCAGATAAAGTAGTGGCTTTCAACGATTACGGATACCCGCCGGGGGTTCGGTTGCGCCCTGGTACCCGTATTTACATTCAACCTAAAAAGGACAAATTCAGCGGCCGGATTTCAGAACATTACGTCAAAGATGGACAATCTATGTTTGATATTTCGCAACAATACGGTGTCCGACTGGATAAACTGCAGGAAAGGAACGGCCTAATGGCCGGCCAGGAACCTGCCGCAGGACAGAAAATCATCCTCCGCGGAAGCCGAAAAGGCAACGACCCGGTCGCCTTGCGCCCCCCGGAAAGCCCTAAAACCAATGCGCCCGGCGGATCAACCGGAAACCCCAAGCCCGGACAAGGCGCTCCAACTGCGCCTGAAAAACCCGGAAAACTGACCCCTGGCGGTGACCTGGACTTCGACATCGAAGGGGAAGGCTCCGCCAAACCGGATAGTAGCAAATTCAAACCAAAACCCTCCAGTCCAAGCCCCGTGAAGCCCGCTCCCAAACCCGGTGGCAAACCATCCACCACCGGAAACGATTACCCCAATGACCCTGTGGTAAACAAACCTGCCCCAATACCTGCTCCCGCAAAACCAGGATACCATCTGGTTGTGAAAGGCGACACTTTGTTCAGCCTTTCGCGCAAGTACAATACCACCGTGGCCAAACTCAAAAAAATGAACAATTTAACCGACGACAGCATCAAAATCGGACAAACCTTGAAGGTGCAATAAGCGGGATTTCCCGTTTATTGCACCTTTTTTCTGACTACTTGCCATGCGATTTATCCTCTCTGCGCTGTTCACCCTGTTTTGCAGCCTTTTATCGGCCCAAAATGTGGCCCTGTTGTCTGACAGTGCCCGGGTGAGCCTCATGACGGTTTCACCAGGCTCCGAATTGTACAGCATTTTCGGGCACAGCGCCTTGCGGGTATACGACCCGGTAACCCGCATCAACCGGGTGTACAACTACGGCACCTTCGATTTTGACCAGCCCAATTTTTACCTCAATTTCTGCCGGGGAAAACTGCTGTATTCCCTCGATGTAGAATCGTACCGCAATTTCGAATTTGGCAACCTCCACGACCACCGCTGGATGTCGGAACAGGTACTCAACCTCTCGCCCGCTCAATGCAACCGCATTTTTGAACTGCTGCAAACCAATGCCCTGCCGGAAAACCGGGACTATAAATACGACTTTTTTTACGACAATTGCGCAACCCGGATCCGCGACCTGCTGAAAGAAACCTTTTATCACCAGATTAGCTTCGACAGCAGCGGCCTGAAACCCGGTGTCACGATGCGCCAATTGCTGAAACCCTATCTCCAAAACAGCCCCTGGACTGATTTTGGAATCGATTTAATATTGGGTTGGGCGGCCGACCGGAAGGCACGCGCAGAAGATTATATGTTCCTGCCCGATCATGTGCATGATATATTTGCCGCCACCAAAACAGACGGCCATGTGCCGCTGGTGCGCTCGGAGCATTTTATTCCGGAAAACAAAATGCCTACGCCGGGTTTTCACCCCGGTTTTCTGGACCGTCCTTTTTGGGTGATGTGCTTTTTTGCCCTCCTGGGCTTGCTGAGCATGGCCAATCCGCGCACCGAGCGCATTTTTGACACCCTTTTCTGGCTTTTGCTGGGTTTGGCGGGCCTGGTGATTGCCTTGTTGTGGTTTGCAACGGATCACAGCGCCACAAAGACCAATTTGAATATGTTTTGGGCCTTGCCGACGCATTTGTTGTTTTTCTGGCGCCGCAACAGGTCGGAATTTGTAGAGCATTACTTCACGGGCACGGCGATTCTTGCCGCCTTGATGCTGATTTTTTGGGCCTGGATACCGCAGGCTTTGCCGGTGGCTGCCATACCGGTGGTGGTGCTGGTGGTGGTGAAAGGGATTTGGCGGCGGAGGGGTGCTGCTTAGAGGGAAAAGGGCCACAGAGTTACACGGAGGTACGGAGTTACACGGAGGTTTTTCTCTGTGCTCCTCCATACCTCCGTGTAACTCCGTGGCCCCCCTTTAAATTCCCCAAATCTTCAAAACCCGATCATCTCCGGCAGAAATCAATCCTTCCTCCAACCACAACAGCCGATTTACGGAGTTAACATGCCCGTCATGTCGCAACGCATCCACCACTTTAAGCAATTCCACCGAGTCGGCGTCCCATATTTTGATGGTTTTGTCCCGGCTGGCGCTTGCCAGCAAACGCCCGTCGGGTGAAAAAGCCAGGTGATTGAGTGTAAAAAGATGTGCCGGAAGGGCTTGCACAGGCAATTCCGGGCTTTCAGGATCCCAAACGCGGAGCATGGCATCGCGGCCGCCGCTGAACAGCCGCTGTTGATCGGGGCTGTATTGCAGGGTAAAAACCGATGGCTGGTGTGCAGCGGCCATGGTACGGCGCAATTCAAGCGTTTCAGCGTCCAGCAAATAAATGCAGCCATCACTGGCGCCGATGGCAAATTCTGCACGCAGGGGCGCGTAGGCGATGCAGCGCAGGGCCTGGCGACTCAATTGAAAACTTTCGAGGGCCCGTCGGCTTTCGAGCGCCCAACGCGTGAGCGTGCCATCACCGCCGAGCGAATATAACCATTCCCCGACCACCAGCAAATCGAATACACCTTTTTGGTGGTGCTGCACATTGCGGGTGCGCTCAGGCGCCTGCAAGTCGATCCAATGCAAGCCGCCATCCATATTGCCTGCAAGCAATTGACCCTCAAAGGGTAAGGTACAAAGGGAAAAAATGCGGGATTCCACGCTGGCCACCACCCGACCGATTTCGGGATCGCTCCAATTCCAGTCAACGATCCAGCCATCTCCGCCCGCTGTATAAAAATGCCCGGCATTCGGGCCAGGCGCGAGCGCGTACAAGGCTGCCCGGTGGCCCGTGCAGGTATGTCGCAAACGCAATTCCATTCTATTTCGGGGGTGTTTGGATCAAATATGCATGACCAAGCACATCAATCAGGTGGGCGGTTTGGGCGGATGGGAAAAAATAGATCACCTGTCCGAACCGGCCTTTGGCTTTAAGTTCAAGTCGCCAGGTTCCGGTACCCCTGGTGTTTTTCATTTGAAAACAAGCGATATCTTCCCAGGGATACCGCACGGTAGTCCAATAATTGGTGATGTACACAAAACGGCCGTCGGCATCCACCCTTTTAAGGCGCCAAAGCGTGCGATAGAGCAGGAAGATCCAGGCTGCAAGAACCAGGACAATGCCTGTGCGCGCCCAGGAAAGGGGAACCAAAGGCATCACCATTTCGTCTTCTTCGGTGAGGTAAAAAGCCACCAGGAGCCCAATTAAAAACACCGTAGAAAAGATGGGCAAAAAAATGCGCCAAAACAGCGTGTAATTGGAAGAAAGCAGACTAATGCGGGAAGGTACCTCGCTGGGCGAGAGCGGTGTACCTTCCGGGCTAAGTTTATTTGAATCCATCATAATTTTAGGTTGCCGCATTGGATACGGGCGTCCAAAAGTACGTGCTATTCCTTTTTTTCTTCGGCTTTCTTTTTATCGATCGTTTTAATATGGGTTCCCCCCTTCAATTTGCGGGCAATGGCCGAGTAGGGGCCGGTTACCACCACATCGCCTTCCTGGAGTCCACTGGTAATTTCTATGAAATCGTTGTCCTGAATACCGGTGGTCACATTTCGAACCCCGACCGTATCATTTTGCACCACAAATACGATTTCCTGAATCAGGTCGGTCTTTTTTTCCTTTTGGTTTTGGTCGGTGTTGGGTTTTTCTTCCTCTTTGGATTCTGTTTTTTGCGCATCCGACTTTTCATCCCTTGCGGTAACTGCAATGAGAGGCACCGAGAGCGAATTTTCTGAGTCGTGGGTAAAAATATCAACGGAGGCCGACATTCCGGGGCGGAAAGGATATCTGCGGCCGTCTTTGAGCAGGTCCTGGTATGAATTTGGGTCGACGCGTATTTTGACGACAAAATTGGTCACTTGATCCGAGTTGAGGGTTGTACTGGCGCCTACATTACTGGCGCTGTTTGCGATTTCAGTAACAATTCCCTTGAATTTACGTCCGAGATAAGCATCCACTTCCACATCGGCCTGATTGCCCACACTTACTTTCAGGATATCATTTTCACTCACGTCTACCTGTACTTCCATGGATCGCAGGTTGGCGATGCGCATCATTTCGGTACCGGTCATTTGGAGGGTACCCACCACGCGTTCGCCTTTTTCTACGTTGAGTTTGCTGATGATGCCGCTGACCGGGGCTGTGATGATGGTTTTTTGGAGGCTGGTTTGCAGTTCGCGCAGGCGAGCGGAAGCGCTGGTGATACCGAGGTCTGACACCCGAACATTTTCTTGGGCGGAGGCCAGGCTGCTTTCGGAGGCCTGAAGGTTTGCTTCAGCGGCTTTGAGGGCGCTTTCAGCGGTGCGGAGGTTGTTCCGGGCGGTTTCGTAATCGGCGCTGGAAATCACCCCTTCTTTGAAGAGTTTGTCGGCGCGATTAAAGGCCGAATTTGCATTCTCAACGATAGCAAGGTTGCGCGTCACATCGGCTTTGAGTTGTTCCAATTGTGCAGCGCTGGATTTTACGTTGGAGAAGGAAATTTGTTTTTGTGCTTTGGCGGTATTTACCGATGCAACGCCCTGTTCCACAGCGCTTTGATATTGATCGGGTCTGATTTTGGCCAATACTTGTCCGATGGTAACCGAGTCTCCTTCTTTTACAAACAGTTGAACGATTTCGCCGGAGACGTCGGATGATATTTTCACTTCCGTTTCCGGAAAAATTTTGCCGCTGGCAGTCACGGTTTCCCGGATGGTTCGGCGTGCAGCTTTTTCTGTGTATACCTCCACTCCTTTGGGTTTCTGGCGGCCTTTGATGATGGCGGCTATGATGAGCAACGCCAGGGCGCCCAGCAAAACATAGATCAGCGTTTTATTGCGTTTACGCGGCCTGTTCGACATGTTGTGCAAAATTTTAAACTTTAAAAATGTTTCTGCAAGCGTACAAAGGCGCATTGCATTCGAAAAAATACTTGGATCAATGCATCAAAAACCCGGATGAAAGTCTCCTGAAGGCAGATGGAATATCCACTACAAGCAGAAGGCAAACTTTTTTCAAAAATTCCTTCACATATGCCGCTTTTGGCATGAAATTTTAACAGGTTTTGGATAATGAATCGTAACCAAAAAATGTTACAGTATACCAGCCTTCACCGTCAAAACATTAACCGGTTTAATAACATTTAACATGAAGCTAATCCTTTTTTTACCAGCAATTGGCCTGATGTTTTCAAGCATCCCTACCGACCATCCCATCCAACCTGTTGCCGGAATTGCCCAAGTAGTGCCCGCAGCGGTTTTCCTTGCTTCCAACACCCGTCCGCACATGTGGACCAATCAGCATTCCATTTCAAAAGGCGAGGGCTTTGATTTGCATTTTAGAGCGCCCAACCCCGATTACCTGGGTGTTCTGGATCCCAGGGGAAAATTCTTTTATCTGGTGTACCCGAGTGCTGCTGTAGTTGGGGATTTGCAGCCCTTGGTGGCCAGTAAGGATTTCATACAGCTTACCAAACTCCACATCAACACCCGCACCCTGAGTGGCGATCCATACGAATACGGGGTTTATGAAAACCAGCCTGTATTTACCCGCAGTGGCGTATACCGCTTTGTGCTGGGCGAAAACTTGCATGTCGACACCGAAGAGGGATTGTGCATCCTGAAAATTCGGTACAGCCACAAGCGCAAAACGGTTCGTTCTGTAAAAACCGATCAGTCAATTGCCAGTGTTTTGCCTTGATAAAAGTCGAGAATTTTCAGGCGGAACAGATAATCATATTTGGCAACGATCAGGTCGTTTTCTGAAATTGCCAAATTGGTTTTTGCTGTAAAGAAATCGAGTGCGCTGTTGGCGCCCAGGGCGTACCGCTTTTCGGCGTTGGTGAAGGCAATACGATTGGCATCAACGGATTTGCTTGCCGCATCCATTTGTCTTTTGGCAGAACGTACATTTGCAATAGCGGTTTGAATATCGTTTTTCAACGTTTGTTTGGCCTGATTGCTGGTGAGTTGCGCGTTCAGGATGTTCAACCGGGCACGTTCAACCGAAAGATGGGTACGTCCGTTTTGGTAAATAGGCACATTGAGGGAAATGCCCACATTTTGACCAAAGTTTCGGTCCATCTGATTGAGGTAGTTGATGGATCTGACTTGTACTTCCGGGTCATAAAACACCACAGGCACATCGTTTCCGCCAATACCCACAATGGTTGTGCGTTGTTTATAGTTGCCTGTGTACACGTAATCTTTGTATTGCGTGGAAAAGTTGGAACTTAAGCTTGCAAAAGCTGAAATAGAGGGCATGTAGGCTGCTTTGGCAATTTTCACACCTTCCTCGGCGCTTTTGATCCGAAATTCGGCAGATACAACGGAAGGTTGTCGCCCTATTGCTTCCTCGTATATGGCCTTAAGATCGAACAGATCGGGGTTAACATCGGCGGGGATACGCACTTCGGGTTTTTGAATTTCAAGTACAAAATCGGGTTCGAGTTGAAGCAGTTGTTTGAGCGAGAGATAGGCCATTTCCACGTTGTTGTGGGCAACGATGGCCGACTGTTCTTCCCTTGCAATTTGGGCTTCAATGGTATAGCGTTCAGCCTGGGGTTGAGATCCGGCCTCAATCAATTTCAAAGTAGATTTCAGTTGCTCATTGCTTTGCGCCACGCGTTTGAGCGCCGAGCGCTCCTGTTCTTCTGTGAGCAAAATATTGAGATAGGCAGATGCAATTTGTAGGCTCAGGTTGTTGATGGTTTTCCCTTGATCGGCAAAACTGGCCTTGGCATCCCAATCAGCCTGTAAAACGGAGTGGTATTTTTGGCCTCCGCTAAACAAGGACACATTTGCGTTCAAGCTCATGCTGTTGTACCCGATTCCGCTTGTCACAAAGCTGTTGGTGGTAGGGTCGATGGTACGACCGAACTGTTTCCCAACATTAGACGAAGCATTTACATTGGGTAGTCGGGCAGATTTGGCTTGTTTTTCGGCCAAAAGGGCGATTTGCACATTGGCTTCTGCTTGCTTCACAGAAATGTTGTTGTCCAAGGCATATTGCACGCATTTTTGGAGCGACCAGGCATCCTGAGCTTGCAAGCTCATGCATGCAAAATGGAAACATGCTGAAAGCAAAAAATACTTTATGGGTTGTTTCATAAATGCGATTTTCTGGATGCAAGGTTACGGTACTCCTGATCCATGTTGAATAAAATTCTATTAATCGGCAAAATTGCTGGATAAATGAACGCCTTGCAGGCTTCATTCAAGTTTACTTGTCCTTTATTTTAGGCAGCCGAGCTACCGGAAGCATCCTGTGAGTGGGTTCGTACCAAGGCGAATGGCGGTACACCCAATCCAGGATGGCATCGGGATTTTGTGCAAAACCTGGATCATTTTTTTTCAAATTTTCCAGTTCTGCGTGCAGGGCAGGGTTCTTTTTAAGGTATTCGGCAGCCAGATCTTCAAAAACATATGCCGAAAAATATTCCTTTTGTCCCAAAACCGATTCAAAGAAATTCCAGGCAAACCAGGAGTCGGCGCCCTGGGGCTCGAGCGTTTCCACCACGTATCGATTGGCGTTTTGATTGGTATAGATTAAAAAATCGCCTTTGAAAAAGTGCCGCTGCATTTTGCGCAATTCCACCTGCACATCAGTGTGAAAATAATGCCCTTCCCAGGCATTTCGGGTCTTAAAATCCCGGATAAAATAGGTTTCCGTTTCCAAAACGGTGTCTTCCGGCAAGGCATGCATTTCCACGCCGTTGAGGCGCAGGCGCTCCAAAACAGCCTCCCAAGCCTGCGGAACCACATAAGCCTGCGGTTTTTCGACCTGTTTAGCTGGTTGAAAATAATTGTAGTAGGGTATTTTTTTGGTATAGGGCGCCGAACGGTCGTAATACAGGCGCGGCAATCCGCTCACTTCGGATGGCTTGTACCCGGCGGTGTATCCTTTGAACATCAAATCGTCGTAACGGCTTGTATCCAATTGATAATCAAGCACAAATGTGGTTTTTGTGCGGGTGCGCTCCTGCGCGGCTGCGCGAGCCTCCCGCAACGCAGGCCCCTGTGCGCGTACAAAATCCAGCACAGTTTCCATAAAGGCGTAGGTGCTCCACAGCCGGTCTTTAAACGGTTTGAGCATGTGCGTTTCCGGCATAAACCCGATGGTGTTCCACATGGCGGCATATCCGGTAGAATAGCGCCCGTAATCGCAAAAGCCGACCAATCCGGAATCAGGTGTTTCGTCTTTGGTATCCACATAAGGCGTCATTTCCCAGCCTTTTTCCTGCATTTTTTGGTAAAGGAAAGGCAGCATGGCGGTTTGTAAAAAATCGCCAAGCGGTGCTTCCAATTTGTTATGTTGGGTGGCAATAAGGGTCATAACATATTGATAATCTGCGCCATTGCTGGTGTGGTTGTCGACAAAAACATCGGGTTGCCAGTATTGAAACAAGGCATTGAAACTGCGGGCATTGCGCGAATCGCATTTCACGAAATCGCGGTTGAGGTCGTAATTGCGGGCATTTCCCCGAAAACCGTAGGCTACGGGTCCGTCCTGGTTGGCGCGGCTGTAGGAATTTCGGTTCAAACAACCATCTACATTGTACACCGGTACGATAACAAGGACGATTTTTTTTAGAAAATCCGACAAATCATTGCGGCGGAGCAGGGTGCGCAGGAACAGGACGGTAGCGTCGATGCCTTCCGGTTCTCCGGGGTGTATCCCGTTGTTAATCAGCCAGATGGTGTACCCTTCGGCGCGCAATTTCTGTGCATCGAAAATACCCTCGGGCGACAAAACAGCCACGTGCAAGGGTTGACCGCTGTCGGTGTTTCCGCTTTCCTGCAGGCGAAAAACGTGGGGATGCGCTGCGGCCATTTTTTTGTAACAGGCAATAGCCTCCTCGTAAAGAAGGGTTTGGTTGGGATTGGTTTCAAAAGGAATTTGAAAATCAGACATAACAGAACGGGTTGAACAGGCAGTTAAGAGGCACAAAATTGGCAAAAAGCACCTGAAAGGTTTCGAGACAGACATAAACAACAATTTATTCGCTTAAAAGTAGAAATTCCTGTCAGATTCAAACACAAAAAGAAAAGCGCCTTGTTATGGCTTCCTGTGGGATACGTTTAACTTTGCCGGGTATTTTTTATTAAAAATCTCCATGCAAGCACACGATCGCGTTTTTCTGTTGATTCTTGACGGCTGGGGCCTGGGCCCAAAACCGGAATCCGATGCCATATTTCAGGCAAATACCCCTTTTGTGGACAGTCTGAAAGCCCAATATCCCTGGAGCACCCTCGTTACCTATGGCGAAGAAGTCGGTTTGCCGGAAGGCCAAATGGGCAATTCGGAAGTGGGACACTTGAATATCGGCGCCGGCCGCATTGTTTGGCAGGAACTGGCCCGCATCAACAAGGCCGTGCGCGACCGGGAACTGCATCAACTGCCGCTGCTGCAAGAAGCCCTCGCATACGCCCGCACCCAGGAAAAAGCAGTCCATTTTATCGGCCTGGTTTCCGATGGCGGCGTGCATTCCCACATTGAACACCTGAAAGCGCTGTGCGACATTGCAACCGAGGCCGGAAACACCGAAGTTTTCATCCACGCCTTCACCGATGGCCGCGATGTAGACCCCAAAAGCGGCAAGGGATTTATTGAAGACATGTTACAACACATTCAAAACCAGCCCGTTAAATTAGCGTCTGTGGTGGGTCGCTATTATGCGATGGACCGCGACAAACGCTGGGAGCGGGTAAAAATCGCTTACGATTTGCTGGTCAACGGCACAGGTACGCACAGCGACGCGCTCCCGGCCGCCATCCAGGCTTCCTACGACGCAGGCGTGACCGACGAATTCATCCTGCCCATCGTGCATACTTCCGGCATGCGCACCATTCAGGAAGGCGATGTGGTAATCGCATTCAATTTCCGCACCGACCGCCTGCGGGAACTTACCACGGTGCTTACCCAAACCGATATGCCCGAAGCAGGCATGCATACCATGCCGCTGCATTATGTGACCATGACCCGCTACGATGATACCTATAAAAACGTGGGCGTTTTATTTGAAAAAGACGATGTCAGCATGACCCTGGGAGAGGTATTGGCCCAAAAAGGCAAAACCCAGGTACGCATTGCAGAAACAGAAAAATACCCGCATGTCACGTTTTTCTTCAACGGCGGCCGCGAACTGCCATTTGAGGGCGAGCGTCGCATCATGATTCCTTCGCCCAAGGTGGCCACTTATGATTTGCAGCCCGAGATGAGCGCAATTGAAATCAAAGACGCCATCATGGAAGACATTCGAAACAATTTGCCCGATTTCATTTGTCTCAATTTTGCCAATACCGATATGGTGGGCCATACCGGTGTGTTCGCAGCCGCGATGAAGGCGGCAGAAACCGTAGACAAATGCCTGTCGGAAATAGTTCCGCTGGCACTGGAAAAGGGGTACGGATGCGTGCTCATAGCCGACCACGGCAATTCCGACTACATGATCAATGAAGACGGCACGCCCAACACTGCACACACCAAAAATCCGGTACCTTGTATACTGGTAAGTCCGTACTGGAAACAGGATGTGGTGCTGCATGAAGGCAAATTGGCCGATGTTGCCCCTACCCTGCTGGCCATGCTGGGTATGGAAAAAGGCGCCGAAATGACAGGCAAAGTTTTGTTCACCGCCCAATAATCAACCGATCGCTTTGAATTTTCCCTTGCTCGTTGCCCGGCGTTACCTCTTTGCAAAACGTCATACCAACGCAATCAACATCATAACCGGAATATCCGTTTTGGGCGTTTCAATCGGAACAGCTGCGCTGATCCTGATTTTGTCGGTTTTTAATGGGTTTGAGGACCTGTTGGCAGGCTTGTTTGGGCATTTTAATCCGGAAATAAAAATAACCGCTGCCCAAGGCAAAACATTTTCAGCCGACAGTTTATTGTTGCATCAGTTAAAAGGGATAGAAGGGGTGGCCGTTGTGAGTGCGACCCTGGAAGAAATTTCCTTTTTTGAATACGATGGATCGCAGGACTTTGGGATATTAAAGGGGGTAGATGCGGCTTTTTACAGCGTAAACGGCATCGATTCGATGTTAAAAGAAGGCAAATACATTTTGGAGGAGGAAGATCGCAATTGCGCGGTTGTCGGTGCGGGCGTACGCAACAAATTAAGCGTCAATATAGAGAATTTCAGCATGCCTTTGCTGGTTTACATGCCTGTAGAGCAAAGCAGCGTTTTAGACAAACCATTCAAAACCAGGTTTTTGTATCCAAAAGGCACCTTTGCGATACAACAAGATTATGACAATCAATACGTTTTAACCAACTTGCCTTTTATGCGGGAGTTGTTGGGTGTAGACAGTAGTGTTGTTTCGGCGCTGGAAATCAAATGCCGGTCGGCTTCCGACATTCGGGCGGTCAAGCAGGAAATGGGAAAGCGTCTGGGTGAAAAATTCAGGATTAAAGATGCTTACGAGCAAAACGAAGCTTTTTTCAAGGTAATGCGGCTTGAGAAATGGATGGGCTTTGCCTTTACCCTTTTGATGTTGATATTAATGGCATTCAACTCCACTGGCGCCATGTGGATGATTGTTTTGGACAAACAAAACGACATTGCCATATTAAAAGCCATGGGCGCAAGTGACCGGGTTATTTACCGAATATTCATGTTAGAGGGCCTATTGTTGAGTGGTTTGGGTCTGATTATTGGGTTTATTTTGGCTCTTTTGTTGTATTTTATTCAAAAACATTACGGCATCATTACCATACCGGAGGGCTTTTTGGTGCGCAGTTATCCTATTTCCATGCGGTTGCAGGATTTCCCTCCCGTCGTTGCGGCAGTTTTTGGAATTGGTTATTTGGCCTCCATTGCTCCGGCGCTTCGGGCCGTTCGAGTGCCCACTTTTTTCCGCGCAGAATAGCATAATCGTGCTTTTGTGCGGTATGATAAGGCGATACCCCCTTTATTTGTGTATCCGAACCGAATTTTTTCTTTGGCGATAACCAAATTTGTTTTGGAATATTTATTGTGTTTTTTTAAAAAAAATTGTGACTTACGCAACCAGTTAGCAAAAAAATGCGTGTAGTTACAAAGAAGATCCAACGTGGAACTTGACCAAATCATAAAAGGTTGCCGTAAAAATGACCGTAAATGCCAGGAGCGGCTTTATGGGCAATTTTATAATTATGCGATGACCATAGCCAGAAGGTATGGAGGAAACGAGGAAACTGCACAGGAAATGGTAAATGATGCTTTTTTTAAGGCATTTACCAAGATCGACCAGTACAGTGGCCAGTTGCCTTTTCGCCAATGGCTGCGGCGCATCGTGATTAATACAGCGATTGATCGATACCGCAGTACGATAAATCAGGCCGGAACCACCAGTTTGGAAGTATGGCATGAGCAGGAGGATCTTTCGGGCATAGAAGAGCAATTGACTTATGAACAGATTGTGGCCCTGTTGGATCGATTGCCGCCAGCTTACCGGGCGGTTTTTAACTTGGCGGTTGTTGACGGATATTCACACGAGGAGGTAGCGACTTATTTGGGAATCAGCATTGGTGCATCCAAGTCCAATCTTTCACGTGCCCGGCAGCACTTAAAAAACATGTTGTCAAACGATTTTGAATTTTCCAAGCATATATGAGCAATTTTGACGATTTTTTTGAAAAAAAGCTCAATGAAGAGCAGCAATTTGAACAAGCGAAAGGTGGGTGGACAAAATTGGCCAATCAACTTCAAAGGCATGATATGCTTTTGCATGCGGCAGTACGCAAGTTGTTGATCTGGAAAATAGCAGCCGCGGCTTCTATGGTGGCCGTGGTAGCAACAAGCGCTATTGGGGTTTATTACAAGCTGGAAAACAATGCATTACAGGCGCAAATGCGCACCCAACGGCCGGAATCAGACCCTACCCTTTTGAATGTACGGAATGCGCCGCCGGTTTCTGAACGCCAAAAAAATGAGCCGGAAAATAAGCTGAATGACAAGGAAGAAACCAGGTCTTTCAATCAGCAGTCGCACGCATCCAACCGTACAACACCTTCAAATTCGGGCAAAAAACGCTTGTTTACGAATCAGGATACAGATCTTCAAAAGATTCTTCAGGAAGAACGCGCGCGTACCGAGCAAGCCGAACAAGCCTTACAAATGCAACTGAAACAACAAGATTCACTCCTGGCTTTGATCGAAAACTTATCGAACAGGATTGAGTTGCACACTGGTAAAGCGCCACTGGATTTTTTGCCTTCAAAAACACAATCAATTGACTCAAAGCCGACAAAAGGTCCAGGCGCTGTTGAATTTACACCAAATATAATCAAACCGGCTCGTTCGGAGCGAAAATTGGCGATTGGGATACAACAACAAATTGGCGGCGCTTCGCCCAAACTGGCCGGTGTATCCCTTCTTCATGGAACCGGGGTAACAGCGGAATACCGCATTTTTAAAAATATTTGGCTGCAAGCTTCGGCTGACTGGTTTCGCTTTGAATTACAAACAGACACCCTGATTAAGCGGTTTAAATTACCCGATCCGCCAACCAATCACCCGCATCCCAATTATCAGGATGTACAGGTATCCTCCAACCTGCGGCACCAACAATTTGGCTTGGGTTTTCGGTGGAAAATGCCGGTTCGCTGGGTTATTCAGCCGAGTGTCCGGTTGGCTCATGTGTGGACCCGAGCTTTACCAGGCACCGTAATATTCCGATATGACGATCAGAATCATCCCGTAGGCCCGAACATGCATGACCCAGACTATCGGATCATAAAAACACCGGCCCAACATTTTGCCCAAACCTGGCGATTGGGCGCAGGATTGGAATACCAATTGGGACGTTGGGGAATGCGCATCAGTTGGGATTATGCCCGGCATTTAACAGAAAAAGAACGTGCTTTCAATGCCTGGTATGCATCGGCAGGACTGAGCTACCAACTTTTTTAAAAAAAAATTACAACAGACGCAACCACTTGAAAGAAGTTTCCGTGTAGATAAATAGATGGTCGATGAAGACCTGATTCACAAATTAAATTTTATTTACATGAAAAATTTCTTGTTGTTTAGCCTGGTTGTGACCTTGTTGTCCATCTATGCTTGTCAAAAGGACAGCTTGAGCGGTCTTACTGCTACATCTGATCTGGCTTCTGTTACCGATCGCGACAGCACAGGCGGTCCGCACGGCCCAGGTGGCCCAGGTGGTCCGCACTGCGATTCCCTGCACAACCATCACCATCCACTGGATTCCCTGAATCATCCTCCATTTGATTCCTTACACAATCATCACCATCCATTGGATTCTTTGGGACATCCGCCATTCGATTCCCTGCATCATCCAATTGACACCACTGGTCACGGCCCACATTTTCCAGGCGGCCCACACGGCGGACCTAAAGGCGGAGCCGGCCACCACCATGGCAAAGGCAACTAATTCTTTTGGAATTACGATTGATTGATAGATTTTAGCAAAATGACAAGCTTCTTCTGGCATTAAGTTGTCGGGAGAAGTTTTTAGTTTTGCAGGATCTTTGTTTAAATTTTCTAAATCCTATGCAATGAACACAAAACTGACTGTTATTGCCATCATGCTGTTGGGTACCTGGATGTTGACAACCAGCTCCATGCGAGACCCTAACAACCCGCCTACCGGAAACACTGGCGCTCCCAACGAAACAACCTGCCAACAATCTTCCTGTCATACAGGTGGATCCTATACAGGCAGTGTAACAATTACAGGTATTCCTGATACTGTTGTTGCCAACCAAAGCTACACGGTAACCCTGAAACAGACATCCAACGCTGTTCGTGGAGGTTTCCAGTTGACCAGCCTCGACGCCGGCAATGCATTTGTAGGAACGCTTACAGCCGGCACAGGCGTAAACATTGGAACAGGAAGCAACAGCCGCAAATATGCACGCCAGTCGACTCCCAAAACGCTTGCAAATGGCTCTACCTCCTGGTCATTTACATGGAAAGCGCCCTCAAGTGCCAACAACAATACCGTTAAGTTTTATTTTGTATCCCTGGCAGCCAACGGAAATGGCAACAAAACCGGCGATAATGTATTGACAGGCGAAAAAACGGTGTTGCTCGCTCAGCCGGTAGCAAGCCAGGAACCCAGTCTGGCAGACAAAATAAAGGTGTACCCAATACCGGCCAACGATGTGCTGCGCTTCAACCTCGGCGAAGCCAGCAATGCAAAATTGACCCTGTTCAACCTGAATGGACAACAAGTGCTCCAAACCAACATCCAATCGGGTGAAGCAGTGCCTGTGCAATCCCTTCTGGCAGGCCGCTATGTGGCGCAACTGAGCATTGGACGCGAAGTTGCAAGCAAACAGGTGCTGATTGTACGGTAAATCGCCGACAAATTATACCAGGATTCGCCGGATTTTGTAGATAAATCAGGATGAATTTCGCTGATTTATAATGATTTATAAAGATCGTTATGCACAAAATCTGTCGGCGTAAAATATAAAAGCCTTTCATGCTGTTAGAATTGACGCATGAAAGGCTTTTTATATGTGCCCCTGCGCTTCCTCCCACATCCATAAAGGCAACAAGCATTGATATTACGAAAATTCGCTACCTTGGCCGCATGAATTCAGCCGCTTCCCTGTTGCGCCAAACCCCTGCCTTTTTGTTGCTTTTGTGCATGCTTTTGCTGCCTGGCCCCGCCTTTGCACCCGAGGTAGTGGAAAAAAACCCTGCACCTGAACCAGGGCTTTCTGCCACAGCAGCAAGGCTTTCACAAGATTTCGATGCTTTTTTTCAGGAAAACATGCCGCATATTGGTCCGGCAGGCGCCGCAGTGGCGCTCGTTTATGAGGGGAAAATCATTTTGTTGAAAGGTTATGGTATGCGCAACGCCCAAAAGCAGTTGCCGGTAGATGCCCACACGGTGTTCCGCCTGGGTTCGGTGTCGAAAGGTTTTGCAGGGGTACTCACAGGGATGCTCGCGCAGGAAGGCCGCATCCATTGGGACGACCGCGTTCAGACTTACTTCCCTGATTTTCAATTGTCGGACCCCGAACAAAGTCGGCGCATGCAGATCCGGCACCTGTTGTCCCAAACCACCGGACTCCCTTACCACGCATTTACCAATTTGATCGAAAAAGGCTATTCTTTGGATCGGATTGTACGCGAATATTTCCCGAAAGCGCCTTTAAGCGCTCCGGAAGGACAATTTTACAGCTATCAAAACGCTGCTTTTTCGCTCATACAACCGGTGCTCGAAAACGCAACCCACCAGTCTTACGACGAACTCGTTCAGCAGTATTTGTTCAATCCAAGCGGCATGCTCGACGCCTCTTCCAGCTACCAAGCCATGTGCGCCACCGAAAACAAATCCCTTCCTCATGCTTTTACCGGCGCCGGCTGGCGGCCAACAACCCTCGATTCGGGTTATTACGATTTCACCCCGGCAGGCGGCATCAATGCCAGCATCAGCGATATGAGCCGCTGGTTGCTGTATTTGTTGGGACAAATAGAAAACAAAATTCCTGATGAAACGCTGGATACGGTTTTTACGCCGGTTATTTCTACCGACAAGGAACGCCGTTTGTTTCCACACTGGATCGGACGCTCTGATGCCTATTATGCCATGGGCTGGCGCGTGCTAAAACAAGGCAACAAAAGTTACATGTACCATGGCGGCTATGTAAATGGTTACCGCACAGAAATCGCACTCGACCGCAGCGGCAAAAACGGCATCTGTGTTTTGTTTAATGCGGCTACGCCGCTTTGCTCCAAAGTGGTGCCGCAGTTTTTCCAGCAAGTCGACCAAATGGGCGCCCGGTAAAAGCGCAGAAACCCAAAATTCAAGGTTTTAACACCTAAAACAATTGAATCAGGATAAAACAAGGAATGAAAAAATACATTTGGGTACTTTGCTTCGCTTGTAACTTGCTCGCCTGCAAAACAAACAATACCATGAAAATTCACGCATTCAGACTGAAACCCGGCGAAGACCTTAAACAAAGGCTGGAGCAATTTGTCGCGGAACACAATATTGAGGCGGCGTGGATGATAAGCTGCGTCGGCAGTTTAACCAATTATTCCATCCGTTTTGCCAACCAGCCCGAAAGCAGCACCGGCGCCGGCCATTTTGAAATTGTAAGCCTCACCGGCACCCTCAGTAAAAACGGCAGTCACCTGCACATTGCCATCAGCGACAGCCTGGGCCAAACCATTGGTGGCCACCTGATGGACGGCAACAGCATCTATACCACTGCCGAAATCGTAATTGGCAGCACGGATGCACTTTCTTTTCTCAGGGTTCATGATGGCTCTACGCCCTGGAAAGAACTCGAAGTACAACACCTGAAGGAGCATTAAAAATAAATTATTACACGCCTGCCCTGCCACATCTTTCTCAAAAAATTATTCCAACCCCTTCTTTCAGACGCCTTTCCATGCGTGCCCCGACCGACCCTGTAAGCACTTTTTTAAGCTTGCCTTAAAGCCGCAGACCCGGCCCGTTTTCACTTTCCCTTTTTGGTTCCAATTCCCGGTTTTTCGGTAACAGCCACCCGCCGAATGACAACGTATTTTAATTTTACTTAATTTAAATTCACTTTTTTGAAAAATTATTAATTCTGTATTTTATTATTTTATTAAAATTAAATTCCCTTAATTAAGCAAAAACAACTTTAAAAAAGAATAAAAAACGGATTTTAAGACAAAACGCGGAATCCAACCATTTTCCGAAGTTTCCTGCCAAACACAGGGCAAACCCTGCCGAAAAACGAAAGCCAACCGGCTCCGGCGTCTCGCCACCCCATCTTTGCATCATCAAACGAACAACAACGTTACCACACACAATCTTAAAATCGCTACACATGAAATTCTTCGCAATCGCCGCCGCTTTCTTCTTCCTGCCTTTCATCAGCAACGCACAATTCGCAGCCCAACTGCACCACAACGCGCCTGCTACCCTGCACCTCAACAGCGACAAACAAACTGACAACACTAAATACGACTGGAAACGCGGCATCCGCCAGGCCATTCTGCCCGGCGTTCTGGCCACTGCTTCCGGTGTTTCCGGCGGGGTTCGCGAAGCCCTCCTGTGGCGCAAAGACGTGTTCTTCAAGCGCTTCCCGAATGCCAA
The DNA here is from genome assembly GCA_018969455.1 of Bacteroidota bacterium. GTDB lineage: Bacteria > Bacteroidota > Bacteroidia > Chitinophagales > Saprospiraceae > M3007. Next base: position 20,381 of record JAGWYI010000003.1, read on the forward strand.
CCGCAACTTCTTCGACACCCCGGTGGCTTACGGCGCCGATGTACCTGCCGGCATGCAGCCTTACTCCAAAGCACACAAAGTGCTCACAACAGCGCACAACGCATTTTTGGGCGCCGCAGTGGTATCGGCTACCATTCCGCTTGCCAAACACGGCAAAAAACAAAAACTCACACACACTTTGATGGACATCGGCATCCAGAGCCTGGCAATCAGCGCAGGATACTTCACCGGTTTCGAAGGCGTGTTCGGACAATTCTTCAAACGCTAAGTCCAACGGAATTGAAATTCCGTTGACATAATCGGAGTCGAAATTCCATTGACAAAGTCGGAATTGAAATTCCATTGACAAAGTTGGAGTCGAAATTCCCTCCACAAAAAAAACTGAAAGTTACGCGGAAAGGAAGACCGCTAACCAACAGCGATTACAGATTGGTAACGTTTTCTAACCGGCTCGAGGAAATCTCGGGCCGGTTTTTTTTTTGCGGAGTTGCAGCCGAGATGAACAAAAAGTTGTTTCTCCACATTTCAACAAATTGCCTGTTCTCATCCATAAATATTGACTTACCAACAATTTTTACAAATTAAATTTATTTACATTAAACTGTTTATTAATCTTTTATAAATGGACCTCTCCGACGTCCTGGGTATTTTCCAACAATGACCCACACACACCCACACCACACACACCACACACCCACACCCACACACCACACACCCACACCCCACACACCCACACCCCAACACACCCACACCCCAACACACCCACACACCCCACACACCCCACACACCACACACCCACACCCCACACCCCACACCCACACACCCACTCCCACACTGAATTCCTAATTCTTCACATACTTTTTCGGGTTCTCCTTGAACTTGTCGCGGCAATACCCCGAGCAAAAGCCGTACACCTTGCCCCCATACACACAAGTGTCTGTGAAACTGGACATCACATCCATCTTGCAAACATAGTCGATTTTGTTTGCGAAGCGGGGCGGTGCAGGTTGTGCTATTTTCTTTTTGGCGCCAGCCATCTTCGGTTTGATGGTATCGGCAGCCATCACCGCCGGTTGCATCACCGGATCGGGAACTAATCCTCCCTTTGCCTTATGTTCCTTTCCGGCACAGGCAAAGGCGGTTGCAAACATCAAAACAGAAAAAATTATACGCATGGTCGTTTGTATTGATTAATGGTGACATTTTTCGACTACTTCATGAAAACGATCATGAAGTGCAGCCAGGGACTTGGTGATTTCAACATCGGATTTGTGTTTTTTCACCATTTTATCCAGGGCTTTGGCTTCCTTGGCCAACAATTTGAGCGATTCTGCAACGCCCGGCTTCTGCATGGAGGCTGGGATAGCGGAATCCTTTAAGGCCTTCGCTTTGGAGGCCAACTCACCCGAGCGGGCTTTGATAGGCTCCAGGTTGCCTTCTTCCGAAGGATGAAACGTCATGGCCATCACCTCGTGGAAAGTTTCCAGGGCAGGCCAATCTGCTTTAGCTTCCTGGGCGCGCAGACCTTGTATGCCGAAAAATGCAATCAAAAAAAGGATGTATTTCATTGATTTTGACTTTAAAATTAAAAAAATGTTTATTTTTTCAGGATTTGGCAGGTAAATCCTTGCGCCCCTGCGTGTACCAGCACGTTGTATGCGCCCGAAGGCAGTTGGTGAATGTCCAGATCAGCGGAAAGCGCTTTGGAAAAAGCTCGATCAAGTACCATTTTCCCGTTGAAATCAAACAATTGTACGCGGTCAAATGCCAGGTTTTGATCCAGAGAGACCCGAATTTTTTCTCCGGCCGGGTTGGGGAATACGGAAGCGTTTGCCTGCGTTTGTTCGCCGGTAGCGACCACAGCATCTTTGGTCACGCTGTTTTGCGCCGAAATCAGACGCCAACCTGGGTCAAATGCCAAGGAATCGGGGACAAAAGGCAGGGTAAACTGAAAAGTTTGATCCTGGACGCTCAGATCAAGCCGCACCCAATCAAGCGCTTGCCCGTTTTTGAAAAAACGCAAAGGCAGGGGCATTTCGAAAAAGTTAACGGACGGATGTGATTGGTCTTGGTGCACCTTTACCTGCACCTTATTGCCCGCAACACCCCAGCTCAAATGGTAGCTAGGATAGCCCTGTCCGTAAATCCAGTCGTCGAAATATCCCTGCAAATTTTGGCCTGAAGTAGCCTCCAAATGGGCCCGCATGTTGCTTGTAAATGCAAATTTCCCAACCAAAGACGGGTCATTCATGTAATTACGCAGCCCGGTAAAAAATGCATCATCACCCAATTTCCAGCGCAATTGGTGTAAAACCATAGCGCCTTTGTTGTAAGTAAGCCGGCCATTGAAAATTCGGTTTACGCTGGTGGTATCGCTCACCCATACAGAGCCTCCGGGCTGACTCACCACGTTGCCAATTCGGGAACGGATGAAATCGGGCCATACATTATTGGGCGAAAAGCGCTCGTAACACAATCCCGACAAATAAGTAGCAAATCCTTCATTCAACCAAATGTCTGACCAGGAGCCGCAGGTAATTCGGTTTCCAAACCATTGATGTCCCAATTCATGTGCAAGGAGCTCGTACCCAAAATCACTGACGAAACTCATGGTTTGGTGTTCCATACCCCCACCCCATTTAAATTGCGCATGACCGTATTTCTCCTTCATAAAAGGATAGGGCACAAAAAGAGAATCATAAAATTCAATCACAGGAACAATGGCTGCCGACTCACTTTTGGCATTGTCAAAATTCTCTGGGAACACGTAGTTTAAAATCTCCAACAGGCCTTGCTGCATATTGGCGGTATGGGAAAATACCGAATAATTGGTAACCGAAATACCCACCAGATAACAAGCGATCGGGTAAGTATGACGCCAATGGAAAAATTGCTTGCCCGAATTCAGTGTCTTTTCTTCAACAAGCAAGCCATTGCTGCCTACTCGGTTACCTGCCGGGCAAATCACCCGAATGTCAACGGTGTCGATTTTATCGCTCAAATCTTGCTTGCAGGGCCACCAGTCGCGGGCGCCATAGGGTTCCGACAAGGTCCAGATGATAGGGGTACCATTGTGGTCGGTTTGTACAAAAGATCCGAATCCGGTATTGGCGGGGATACCCTGGTAAAATACCGTAATCGAATCGGTAGCATTCTGGCCCAGTGGTGCGGGCAAATTAATGGAAAGAACATTGGAAAGGTGGGTAAAGAGCAATTTTTGCCCGTGATACAAGACCGAATCCACGTTCAAGGCATCCATTAAATCAAAATTTACGGTTGAAAACCCGGAAACCTTGGCTCGAAATCGGGTTTTCACCGAGCCCTGGATGTAATTCACAGCGGGATCGATAAACCAGGTCATTTCCTGACAGCGTACATCATAATCGCCCGAAAGCGCCAGCGTACCTTCAGGATTAAACTTGCCCGCATGCGCTTTTGCTTCAGCCTCCACAATTTTGTCGAAAGCCGCAGGATCGAAAATCGGGTTTTGTGCGTAATTGCTCCCAATTACTGTCAGGAGCACACCGAAAATGAAACTTTTTTTCATATAAACTTTTTAAGACGTGGGAATCAGGCGCCCAATTCACAAAGATAATTGTCCTATATGGCTGTAGTTGTATTTTTTTGGATCGTTTTGGCTATTTATACAAATACCTTATACCCCCAAAAAAGAAATCCCCCAACCTATTGCGGCGAGGGATTCTAACCCAAACAAATAAACACAAAAACTACTTGGTGCAAGTTTAAGCCGATCCGGTCCACTCTAGCAAATTTTTAGATGGATATTTTCTATTGTTTGTCGATTTTTTTTTGAATTAGTCAAATAAAACCAAACTTTAAGTGTTTAAACACTAATTTTACCCTTTTTCATTCCGAATTTTCAAATTGAATCCTAAATTCAATTTATTTCTCAGTCTACTGTATACCTTCGCACATCACACCAATATTTTTTCCCATGCGGATCTTTCGCTTTATTCTGGCATTTGTAGCAACCGTTTTATGTATTTGGCAACTCAGTATTTCGCACAAAACGGGCGATAAATCCTTGCCCTCAATTGGGGATTTTTTTAATCCTTTTACAGGCTTTTGGTGCAATGCCGAAGCCTCCAACGCCTGGGCGAAATCCGATATCTCCCAAAATCTGCCTGGCTTACAAGGCAAAGTGGAGGTTATAATGGATAAAAACCTGGTTCCTCATATTTTTGCCGAAAACATGGAAGATGCGGCCCGGGTTCAGGGTTACCTTACTGCCCAACAAAGGCTTTGGCAAATGGACATAGGCGCGCGCAAGGCAGGCGGTCGGCTTTCAGAAGTTTTGGGCGAAAGAACCCTTTCTGTGGATCGCCTCACCCGTCGCCGGGGCATGGTGTATGCCGCTGAAAACAGCCTGATCGGGTTGCAAAAAGACCCCGCCTCGCTTCGCCTGCTCGATGCCTATGTCGCTGGCGTCAATGCATGGATCAACCAACTCAGCCCGGCTGATTACCCCATCGAATTCAAACTTTTGGGATATGCACCCGAACCCTGGACCATGTTGAAAACGGCCCTAATGATCGAAAACATGGCCGATATGTTGGCGGGAGGCGACAGCGACCTGAGCGCCACCAATGCCCTGGCACAATTCGGCAGGGCCACCTTCGACTCCCTTTATCCTGCATTTATCCCTAAACAAATCCCGGTGATTCCCGACACAGGTCAATGGAAAAACTTGCACTCGCCGTTGGCAACATACCACCCTACCAACGCCGATCTGAGCAAGCTGGAGCCTTCCCCACTTGAAGACCGCAGCGGCTTGCTGCGTGAAGGCCCGGAAGGATACCTGCGTGGCAGCAACAACTGGGCTATTCAGGGCAAAAGATCGGCCTCCGGCCATCCAATTCTGGCCAACGACCCCCACCTGAACCTCACGTTACCCTCTATTTGGTATCAAATTCAAATCCATACGCCTCAAATGAATTGTTATGGCGTTTCACTGCCTGGAATTCCGAATGTGGTGATTGGTTTCAATGACGACATTGCCTGGGGTGTTACCAATGTAAGCCACGATGTAGCCGATTGGTTTAAAATCCATTGGCTCGATGGCGCACACGAAACCTATGAGCTGGATGGCTCCAAGACGGTGGTAAAAAAACGGGTGGAAAAAATTGAAATCCGCGGCGCACAAACCCTCTATGATACCGTCCGATATACATTTTTCGGCCCAGTGGTATACGATTTTGACCCCAAAAGCCCCCTGCACGATTGTGCCTACAAATGGGTGTCGCACGATGTGCCCAAAGAAAACCTGATCACCGGTTTTTTACAATTAAATTGCGGCAAAAACTGGCAAGATTATCAATCAGGCATTTCCGGTTTCGATTGCCCGGCACAAAACTTTGTATTTGCCTCCCGCTCGGGCGACATTGGCTTGCAGGTGCAGGGCCGCTTTCCTTTGCGGATGCCCGAGCAAGGCCGCTTTGTAATGGAAGGCAATAAAACAGCCAATGGGTGGAACGCTTACATTCCCCAAAACGAAGTGCCTTCCATGAAAAACCCGAGCCGACAATATGTTTTCTCGGCCAATCAGATCTCTACGCCTCAAAGCTATCCCTTCTATTACTTGGGCAATTTTGACGCATTTCGAGGCAGAAGGGCCGATCAAATCCTTCAAAGCTTGACAAATGGAACGGTGGACAGCATGAAAAACATGCAACTCGACAATTACAGCATCCGGGCAGCCGAGGCCGCACCGGCCATGCTCAAATGCCTCGACCGCTCCAGATTAGACGAAACAGGACGAAAAATGGCAGATGAAATCGAACATTGGAACCACTGGTATCAACCAGAGTTCCAGGCGCCGGTCTATTTCGATGTCTGGTGGGACTCAACTTATCTCAATATTTGGGATGAAATTACACGCTTGCAAAAAGCCAACGTCAGCATCAAATATCCGGATGCGTGGCGCACCATCCAAATGCTTGAATCTGAGCCGAATAATCGCTTCTTCGACCACCCGGAAACCCCGAACAAAGAAACCGCACGCGAGGTCGTTACGGAAGCCTTTCTGAATATGCAGAAATTTTTCAAAGAGAACCCAGGGCAAAATACCGATTGGGGACATTTTCATGCGCTCGACATCAAGCACCTGGCTGGGATTGATGGATTTAGCAGATTGAAAATGCCTATTGGTGGCCATAAAACCGCCCTTAATGCCATTGGAAAAAGCAATGGCCCTTCCTGGCGTATGATTGTTTCGCTGGAAGAAAAAACCCGGGCATACGGTGTGTATCCAGGCGGACAATCGGGCAATCCCGGCAGCCGCTTTTACGATAATATGGTGGATACCTGGATGCAGGGTCAGTACAACGATTTGTGGCTGATGCAATCGTCTGGAGATGCACCCGATCAAATGCTTGCAAAAATTACCTTTACGGCTCAATAAGGCATCATGCGAAATCTCCTCCTCATCTTTGTTATCGTTTTTGGCGGCGGCCATTTGTGTTTGCTTGGACTACCCTGGTGGTCTGTGGCCATTTTCAGTGCTGCGGCCGCATATTTCCTTCCAGCCAAACTGATTCCAGGTACAATCATGGCAACGCTAAGTGGCGCAATGTTGTGGTTTTTACATGCCTATTTGCTCGATTCTGCCAATGAAAGCATGCTCTCTCAAAAAGTAGGGCAAGTTTTTTTGGGGGCAAAACCTCTCCATTTGTTGCTTTTTACCACCTTGGTGGGAGCCTTGATTGCAAAGCTGGGCTATTTAACTGGCTATACTGCGCGCAAAGCATTTGTCAGATAAAAGCAAAACAGCCAATTCAGGCTGAAAAAAAACCGTTGGTATGAAATTTCTCACCCAATCGGTCTAATTTTGGGTCACCCAATTTTGAAGTATGATAACCGGATGGACCCGATTCAGGTTCCGCCGGTTTTTTATTTAATGGCTTTCGCAAATATCTTAGGTAAAGTTACCGTGAGCTTTTGCCATCCACAGGCTGACAAAGGCAGCGCAAAACTTTACTCTTTTGCACTGTTTTTCAGGCATTTAGATCATATGCCCAATACAATAGAAAGCAAAGCGCCGGACAATTCATTCCAATTTTATTGGCAAAAAAGGCAAAGCCCGGTTTCCAAATGAATGGAAACCGGGCCTTGGCGCATCAAACATCGTAAAATCGGGTATTTATTCGAGCATTAACTCAAATTCAACCCGACGGTTCATTTCACGACCTTCGGCCGTATCATTTGATTTTATTGGACGGGCAGGGCCAAAACCCGCATAACGCAAGCGGTCGGCTTTTATGCCTCGGAAAATGAAATAATCGTAGCAGGCTTTTGCGCGATCATTCGACAATTTGAGGTTACTTTCCTCACTGCCTACATTGTCTGTGTAGCCACTGATGGCCAACTTGTAATCGGGGTATTGACGAAGAATCAGAATAACCGTATCAAGTACGGCATAGGAAACGCTTTTGAGGGTTGCCTTTGCCGATTCGAATTGTACTGCTTTAGTGGCAAAAGCCAGGCGTTCTTTGGTTTCTGCTTTCACTTCCGGG
>JAGWYI010000352.1 GCA_018969455.1 Bacteroidota bacterium
GGAAGAGGGCAAGGCCGTTATTGCATTGGGCGGAGACGGCGCATGGGCCGGATTTTGTTACATTGAAACTTGGGACCACGGGCAGTTTCTGGCCAACTCTGGACTGATTGTCAACCCCGAATTTAGAGGTAAAGGCGTGGCACGCGCGGTGAAACGCCGCATTTTCCAACTTTCCCGCGATAATTATCCCGATGCCAAAATCTTTGGCCTGACTACGGGTCGTGCTGTCATGAAAATCAACTCCGAACTGGGCTATTTGCCCGTTACCTATTCGGAACTGACACAAAACGATGCGTTTTGGAAAAATTGTCAGAGCTGTGTAAACTATCCGATTTTGCAAAGTAAAAATCGCAAGAATTGCATGTGCACAGCCATGATGTTTGATCCCGGGAGTACCAAGGAAGCCGACGATTCCGAAAAAGGCAACGTTGTACTCATCGTTGAATAAGCTCAGGTACAAGGCCTGATCTGGACGTTTACCGAGCTGGTAATGGTGCAACCTCCTTTGGTTTTTACGGTAACTTCGTAAATCCCTTCCTCTTTTACATGCAGGAAGCGACCACTTACGCCGTTGTTCCATTCAAAACTCTCGTAATCGCCTTCTACTTTTAAAATGGTCTCGCCACCCTTGCAAATCCAGGTAATGCCGCTGATCTGAACGCCTTTACTGGCCGCAGGCGCAAGCGGCGTGTCTCCATTTTGAATAACAACCTGTGCATGAAGGGTTTGTGTATAGCAAAACAACACAATGCCCACGCATAAAAGCACTTTGAATGCACGCATAACAATAGGTTTTATGTAAAAATTTGATTTAAAATCCTTCCAGCCGGATGGGCGTTTCGTACGCTGTGCGCAGCCAACCTTGAACCCTTTTCTGAAAACTCCATTTAAACAAGGCATTGGGCGCCAAAAAGTTCAATCCCGCATCGTAAACCTTTGGAGAAATGCGCATCATCCAGTTGTACAGGCGGATTTCTGATTCCAAACGGCGGTATATTTCCTTGTCATACCCCACAAAAACATTGGCGTCGTAGCGCTTTGCAAGCAAGGCGCGTTCTGTAAATTGCGCTGCAATATAACCCGACACCATGGCCGTACCAATGCCCTCTCCGCTGGTGGGACATACCAGCGACGCCGCATCCCCTGCAAGCAAATAGCCGTCTCCGGATGATTTTCGACGCAGGGATGCAAGGGGAATTCCCCAGCCCGTTCGCTTTTCCAGCGGGGTTGCGTTTTTGAAACGGGGCGCCATCACCGGGTCTTTTTCAATGATTCCCGCCATTAAATCCTGCAATTTATACTGATTTTTGGATATTATGGAACTCACCATGCCATATCCCACATTCGCCAACCCATGGGCCAGGGGAAAAATGTAAAAATAAGACATAGGCAGGTTTTTCGGGAAATACACTTCAATCAGGTTTTTGGGATGCAAATCTGCCACCCCGTCCCAGTATTGCCGCAATGCTCCGGCATAATGCCCCCTGTGTATGGCCCGTTCCCCCAGCGCGCGCAACACCACCGAATGGTCGCCATCGGCGCCAATAACCAGGGGCGTTTCGATCTCTGTGGGGCCTTGTTTTCCCTGCACCTGGATGCGCCAGCCCCCGGGTGTTTTATCCAATTGCGTTACCTTGGATGCCGGACGAAAATCAGTACATCGAGCATCTAATTTTTGAACCAGAAAATGATCAAAATGCAGGCGTTTTGCGGTCAAAAACAAGGGCAGCGGGTAAGGGTCGCCCACGCGCGGGGTGTATATAAAATCGGAGACTTTTCCGTTTTGGGTGAAAAAGCGCGTACCCCAGGATGCGGTGTAATCCGGGTGGTTCATGAGTTCGTCCACCCAGTCGGGATTGGCGTGGCGCAACACCCGAATGACTTTCAAATCGAGGCCATCGCCGCATATTTTATCTCTCGGAAATTCTGCAGCATCGAGCAAGAGGTGGGGAATGCCTTTTTGGGCCAAAAACAGGGCCGTAGTTGCGCCTGCCGGTCCGGCGCCGATGATGCAAACAGGTACGCGTTCTGCCGCCATGTGGGTTGATTAATAGCCGGCCAATTGCAAAATTTGCCACAACATTTGGACAAACACAATTTTGCCAATTAATAATAAAGGATAAACCAGGGCGTAGCCGTAAGTCGGAATTTTATTTTGCGCCAGGTTGCTGGCAAAATCCAGGTTGGCCGGGTGGTGGCTGATCATGCCGCTGAGCAAAATAAACGGTATTTTGAATAATTTGTACCCGATCCATAGAATGAATATGCTTCCCAGAAAACTCACCAGTGCACTGGACGCAAACATCAATGGCCCTGCCGCGCTTTGCATGGTGCTCAAAAAGGTTGCGCCCGAGTTGATGCCAATGGTTGCCAGCATGAGCATCAAACCGATTTGTCGAAGGGTAAGGTTGGCCGAATAAGGCAAACTCCATACCACCGGACCACTGCGCCGCAAAAAGGATAAAACCAGGCCGGCTACCAAAGGACCACCCGCAAAACCCAGGCTGAACAAAATGCCACCCGGCAATTGCATCTGGATGGAACCAATCAAAATGCCCAGTCCCATCCCTAAGCCAAAAGAAAGCAAGTCGATGTGGCTCAAATGTTCGTAAGAGTCGCCAAACAACTTTTCGAGAGCCGGTAGGTCCTCCTCGCGCGCCAGCACGCGTACGCGATCTCCCAACTCCAATACGGTGTCGGGGCGCACCAGCGCATCGGCGTCGCCGCGTTTGATGCGGGTGAGCAACACCGGATAATTGTCGTTCAAGGCAAGGGCAGCCACAGTTTTCCCGGCAATTTCGGGGTTGGAAACAAACATGCGCCGCATTTGGTACACAGAATGGTCTTCCGACAAATCGCGCGCCACCAATTTGCCCAATTCGGGTTGCACGCGCGCAATTTCTTCCTCCGTACCACTCAAGGCCACCAGATCACCGGCCGCAAAAACTGTTTCATTGTGGCAAAGGGTCCATTGTGTGCCATGCAAGAGCCGCCCGAAAATAAGCTGGGCATTCAGCCGCTTTTTCAAATCGCGCAAAGTCGGTCCAATGGCGGCTGCCTGATCAATTTCCAGGGTTTGTTGTACAATGGGCTGACCGCCAGGGAATTCGGATTCAAGTGCCCGGGTTTCAGCGGCAACATCTACCCGAAAAAGTCGCCGCATAAGGGCCATGGCGATCATAAGCCCCAAAACGCCCATGGGATAGGAAATGGAATAGCCCACCACCGCATTGTTGGAGGCCCCTTCCACCTGCGCACCCGCACGCGCCTGAATGGCATCCAGCAAACCGGCCAAAGCGGGTGTGTTCGTCGTAATTCCTGCCAACAAACCGCCCGCTGCCGCTGCGCCAAATCCAAAAAAAACAGCCAAAATGCCAATCAGGGAAGACAAAATGGAGAGCAACAACAGAGCCAGAAGAAGATTGGATATGCCCCTGTTTTTCAAGGAGTTAAAAAAGGATGGGCCCGAACTCAACCCGATGCTGTACACAAAAATGGCCAGACCAAGCAGTTTCAATACATCCGGAATTTTAACCTCTGGCCGGATGGCGCCCAATGCCAGTCCGACAAACAATACAGCCGCCACCCCCAATCCATTACCCCGCCACTTGAGGTTGCCCAAAAAGGAACCCAAGGCTGCCGCTACAAATACATAAAAAAGTGCCTCTTCACTTCCCGAATGACCCATGGTTCAAATTTTTTTGGTGATTCTACCTTATTTGTTGTGCTTTTTTCGGTGTAAAATAGGGAACTTTTACACGATATATGATGCCAGTGGTTTCCTCTCTTTCACTTAAGAAACGCCAATCAACCTTTAACCTGTGATATCAGGTTCGGATAATCGGTGATAATCCCGTCTACACCCAGATGAATCAAACTGCGCATGGTTGCAAGGTCGTTGACCGTCCAGGGCACCACTTTGATGCCACGTTCCCTGCATTTTTTGATCAGTTTTGGTGTAACTAATTCGTGGTAAGGGCTGTACACATTGGGTTTAAAAGTCAATTTATCAATATTCGTTTCAAAGCCCCACACGTTCTCCACCAGATACACCAAAGGGATTTCGGGCGCCATACGGTGTACGGCCTCTAGTGCGCGGGTATCGAATGATTGAACCATGGTGTTTTTGTCCAATCCCAGCATGCGTAATTGTTTGACTACCAGTGCTGCAAAGGAATCTACCGGCGGGGTTCGGATGCCGTCCCATTCGGGATCGGTTTTGATTTCCATGTTCCACAGGATGTTGGCCACGCGTTCCGGACGGGATTTGCGCAAGGTATCTACCAGTTCACCAAGGGTAGGCTTGTATACCCGCATTTTTTCCTGCTCGGGAAAACGGTTGTTTCCTTTGCTGCCGCAGTCGAACCCGCGTATTTCCGCAGCGGTATAGTTCAAAATCAGGTATTTCTCCGATTCATTGGGTTTTATGGTGTCGCCGGAAGGTAGAAGACAAATATTTGCCTCAAACCAGGGCTCGTGGCTCACCACCAATTGCCCGTCTTTTGAAACCGCCAGGTCGAGTTCCAGGGTGGTAAGTTCCGGGATCTCCAGGGCATGTAAAAATGCAGGAATGCTGTTTTCGGGCCGAAGGCCGCGACAACCGCGGTGGCCTTGCCAGTCGAACCCCTCCGGTGGGGCGACGGGGGATGTATTGCGTTGATAACAGGATGCCCACAAGGCCATTGTAGCAAAAATGGATATCAAAGATTTAAATAAAAATTGGCGGTTCATATTCAAGCGCGGATTTTACCTTTGTGCGAAATTACGCTGGTGCATGTGAAACCAGTATAAAGTTTCCAATTAAAAAGTTTTGTCATGGTTGATGCAAAATCTTACCTCTTGTCCCTGCCGGAAAAAGTGAAACCGGAGGTGATTGAAGGACTCAACACCATTTTTCAC